>NZ_WBKM01000114.1 GCF_015714725.1 Nostoc sp. WHI | reverse complement strand
GTTCTCAAACCCAGGCTGGTAGCCATTTTGTGCAAAGGATGTTAACTGTTGTGACTACTCCGGAGGCGGAGCGTCTCCGGCTCCGCTCAAGTCTCAGCGTCGAAATGTCTTGGAATTTTTGACTCAAGCCATTAGCGCTAAACGCCAGGGTCAACCAACTCCTTCTTTACTTCCACAAGTTCCTGCCGAGTAAAGTTGCTGTCAAAAATGCTGCTTAAAACCCACGAATTTATACAGTTTGATTTCCCAAATTGAATCAGTCTGCTGTCTGCTTCTTTTGAACTCTAACTCTTTGATGTCAATGGGTTTTACTTTCTTGTAATTTGCGATCGCCCCGTGGTCGATTACCACATAACAATGTTTAATATAAAAAATAGTAACAAACCAAAAGCTGAACCATTGCAGCTTCTCAAATTTAATAAATCTGTACCAACCAGAATTGGAATAATATCTCTGACTGGATTTTCGATGGCATTACTTTCTTTGTTACTACAACTACTTAATTATGGTGCAGTAAGTAGTCTCGGTAAAAAACAATTAGCGTTAGTGCAATTATCATCAGGAGAATCAGTTGTTGCCCAAGCAGTAGACCCTAATGAACGGTCAAATGAAGTCATTAAGAAATTTATTTCTGATAGCTTTATTAAGATGTTCAATTGGGATGGACTTAATAGAACCTTTAATGAAAAGGGAGAACCCATTACCAAACAAGATACTGGAATAGATGTAGGTAGAACTGAACGCTCTAATGGTAGAGTAACTACTTCTTCTTATGAAGCTGCATTCGCTATAAGTGAAAAGCAGGATTTTCGGGCAGCATTTTTGCGTAAGCTAGCTGCTATGACCCCAGCAGGGATATTCAATGGCAATACACAAGTCTCTCTAATCCCTCGGTTCATTTCTGAACCTCGCAAAATCAAAGATGGTAAATGGTCAGTAGATTTTATTGCTACTCTTGTTACTTTTACTAGAGAGAATAATGCTGGCAACGGTATTTTATTCAATAAGACTATTACTGTGGAATCTGTTAGTACACCACAACAAATTTCTCATGCTACCGACCTAGCTAAGAAAATTTATCAAGCTAGACAATCAGGCTTAGAAATTACACAAATTGTTGATTTAAATCTCGCCAACAGAAAATGACAGACAATAATTCATCAACTATAAATAATTTACTCAAAATAGATGATGAGTCCCGCGACTTAGCACATAGTCCTAATAATCATCAGTCAGAAATAGGAGAAGAAGTACAACGTGATTCACCAGTTGTAACTAAACATACGGTAGTTACAGCAATTCTCATTTTGAAAACAAAAGAAGATAAAGTC
>NZ_WBKM01000380.1 GCF_015714725.1 Nostoc sp. WHI | reverse complement strand
TTTTTTTTTGCTGCAACAGCATTCTCGTCGGCTTTGGGATTCAGCTTTGTGGTTTTCTTCCAACTGATGTCAGCGGCATCAAACAAGTCATAGTAACTTTGTTTTGAATCATAAACTACGTCGTACTCACTCATCTTGTTTGTACTCCAGTTCACTCAGTTCCCAGCAGTTTTTGGTTTGCAGCCAACTCAACACTTCTTCTCGCTGTTCAGCACTCACGTAGCTTTTTCTGCCTTTGTAGTTCAAGCATAGTCCATTAATTCCATCCTGCTCATAGGCTTG
This sequence comes from Nostoc sp. WHI, assembly GCF_015714725.1. GTDB lineage: Bacteria > Cyanobacteriota > Cyanobacteriia > Cyanobacteriales > Nostocaceae > Nostoc. The sequence continues at coordinate 10,908 of NZ_WBKM01000380.1, read as the reverse complement.
TTTCCAGCCTGTTATCGAACCTAAAGACACATCTAGAATAGCTTGGATTTCTTCGTACAAGTAATCTTGGTAAACCAATTTAACTGCCAAAGCTTTTCTTGCTTCACGGGCATCACGACAAGCTGCTATGAAATTTTGTAACTCAGCGATCGCAGTTGCCACTCCTCCAGGTAGTGTTGCCGTTTGTAGATGCTGATTGATCATTGTCTGCTCTTACACTTTTACACTCATCCGTATTATCTCGTAATCTTTTTCAAAAATCAAATAGGATTCCTATATCAGAAAATCACAGGAATAAGTAAAACCCTCGTTACTACTTTAACAATTTCTTTATACTTAAGCGGAGCCTCACAAGGTCGCACCATTACTGAGATAAGTCCACCTACAGGATCAGGTTTAGGTGATCTATTCTGTCCACAGGTTCAAACTCTTGTTACAACACCATTTCCTAATAACGATAATAGCATCGCCTCCAGCCCGAATCAAATCTTGAACTTTCGCGGCATATCTTGTAGCCCTAAAAGTTTTCGAGCTATAGCCCCCATTGATACCCAATTTTTCGTTGAACCTTCAGGAGAAACAACAGAGTATTTATTTAGCGAAACAGTTGTGAATAATACGAACTCTATCTGGAATGGCTTTAACTTCAAGATTGGTTTTGGTGTCAATGATGACTTTGCCCCACCTGAGTTAATTCTTGTCCCCTTTGGTTTTGCAATTCCAGATTTTGACTTCAACGGTTCAAGCTCTGACCCTCAACCAACCTCGTCTAAATTTACGCAACTCATCCAAGATGGCTCTTTCAATTTGGATTGGTCTGGGGGATCTATCACTCCTGGTGAATCTGTTGATTTCATCCTTTCTATTGATGTCCCTGATGATTTAGATGGAAACGATTTCTACAATTCTTTTACAATTCGTCAAACTCCTATTGCTGCACCCGTTCCTGAACCTACTTCCACTAATGGTTTTCTAGCTCTATTAGGTTTACTAGGCTCAACTCTAGTTTTTAAACGGAAACTAATATAGCAATCAATAAACTTGGTTACTGTTGCAGAACCTCCAACGGGTGCAATAGAAAAAGAGGTGATTGCCTAATTTTGCTTTCTTGACATTTCTACCGCAGAGGCACAGAAATATCAGAGAGAAAAAACAGATTTTACAAGTCACTTTGAATGGACTATAGGACTATGATTTGATTTCTGAAAAAACTCCGTACAGATCAAAGAGCATTCTTTCCCGTTGCCTCTTGCCTCTTGCCTCTTGCCTGCCTACCCAGATAAGTTCAAAAATCAAATCGGATTGCTATAGTTCTATCTTGTTAACTACTCGTTGTTGGTATTCCTGCTCAGTAATCATATCAAGAGTGTTTTCTAAGCGATCTACAAATACGATACCGTCCAGGTGGTCATACTCGTGTTGAAAGATTCGAGCGATAAAATCGGTTAGTTCTTGCTTTTGCAAATTGTCTTGAGGGTCAGTGTATTCCACTTCAATAGCTTGATACCGAGGAACTAAACCCCTAATTCCTGGAACACTCAAACAACCTTCCCAATCTTTGACAACTTCAGTTGAATGAGCAATGATTCTAGGGTTAATCATGGCAGTAGGTTCCATTTCTGGAGCGTTGGGATATCTAGGATTAGGATGAGAAGCTACAATAAATAAACGATAGGATTGTGCTAGTTGAGGCGCAGCAATTCCCACGCCGTTAGCCTTGGTAACAGTGGCAGTTAAGTCTTCAATTAATTTTTGGATATCCTCATTTTGAATATTATTAACCCAAGCAGCTTTTTGACGCAGTATTGGATTGCCTAATTGAATGATTGGTGCTAATTCAGGCATGATACAACTCCTTTGGGGCATTGGGCAATTTTAGATTTTGAATTTTGGATTTTGGATTGAAAGAAAAATCTAAAATCCAAAATCGAATGACTCCTAACTTCATCCTTCACGTCTTACTGGCAAAGGAGCAGGTTGAACTCCTATCTGGATAATTTTGCCATTGCGTTCCACTTGTATTGGTAAGGTAGTACCAATTTTGCTATTTTCTACTAGCTTTTGGACTTGTTCAATTTTAGTAACAGGCTGGTTATTAATGCTTTTAATTACATCGCCGACTCGTAGCCCAGCCACAGATGCAGGCGATCGCGGCACAATCTCAACTAGCAAAATGCCGTCATCTGATGTAAGATTTAAGCGATCGCCAGCTATCTTTTTGATTCTTTCTTTATTTTCCGGTGTCAGTGTCACCATTTGAACACCCAAATAAGGATGATCCACTTTGCCTGTAGCAATTAATTCTTGGGCAATTCTTTGCACAGTGTTCATGGGAATAGCAAATCCCAAGCCTTGAGCGCCTCGGATAATGGCTGTGTTCATCGCAATCACCTGGCCCCGAGCATTTAACAATGGCCCACCAGAGTTACCAGGGTTAATCGCAGCATCCGTTTGGATATAATCAACCCGCTTGTCACTAGCACCAATGTCGCTACCAGAGCGACCTGTAGCACTAATAATCCCAGAAGTAACGGTATTATTCAAGCCTAAAGGGTTGCCAATAGCTATTACTGCTTCTCCTGGTTGCAAAGCATCGGAGTTACCCACAGATAGAGTTGGCAGATTATTAGCGTCAATTTTGATTGCAGCCACATCCGTTACCGGGTCTTCACCCAACACTTTACCATCAAAAGTCCGGCCATCTTTGAGTGTGACAGTCACTCGATCAGCACCGTCTACCACATGGGAATTGGTCAAAATTTGGCCTGAGGAATTAATGATAAATCCAGAGCCGCTACCCCGCTCTATCCGTTGTCTAGGCTGTGGTACTGCGTCTCCAAAAAACCGCCGGAATGATGGGTCGTTAAATTCGTCTGGTACGCGAGAAGTAATTGTTCTAGAAGAATCAATGCGAACTACCGCAGGCCCCACATTTTGCACTACTTTTACCACAAAATTGGGATCTCCAGACGACGCGATAATTGGTGGGGGGGCAATTACCGGATTAGGATCAATCGTGTTTTGGACTTGAGTATCGCTTGGTTGAGCCTCAAAGGTCTTGGCTGGTTGAAGAGAGCAGCTTCCCAGGAACACCACTGCTACCCCCGATAAGAGCATCCACAGCCCGTGGGACAAACCTTTGGGATCAATATTTTTGGGCGATGAGTTATGCTTTGTTGTCTTCATTTGTCGTTGTTTCTCCGTATCAATTAGAGTGCTGAGTTAAGAGTGCTGAGTCCTGAGTGGGAATTAAGAAGTAACTTCAGCCCTCAGTTTGGTCAGTGGATGTTAGAATCTTGCCTACTGGGTATGTCCCAAAATGATTACAACTTAAAAGCTTATTCTACGTCTAGCGTGTCTCAATGCTAAATTGGTGCTTTCTCTTCTATTGTGACAATTAGCAGCAAAGGTGGTGGATAATGGAAATTACCATAGAAAGTCTGTGGAGTCAGGTATTAGAGCGCCTACAGCTTGAACTATCCCGACCCACCTTTGAAACTTGGATCAAAACTGCTAGTGCGGAGCGATTAGAAAATAATTGCTTGGTAATACGCACTCCTAACCCATTTGCTCGTAATTGGTTACAAAAGTATTACATCAACACCATTGCTCATGTAGTACAAGATATTCTCGGTCATCCTGTGGGAATTTACATTACTGTTGCTCAAGGTGATGAAATTTCTCATTTTAGTGAAGGAGAGGTTTCTTGGGAATCACCAAATCCCAGCAGTATTTCTGAAACTGTTGCTAATCACAATCAAAAAACTACTGAATTAAATTCTAAATATGTATTTTCTAGATTTGTAGTTGGTGCTAACAATCGTATGGCTCACGCTGCTTCTTTAGCAGTTGCAGAATCTCCGGGTAAAGAGTTTAATCCTTTATTTTTATGCGGTGGTGTAGGCTTGGGTAAAACTCATCTTATGCAGGCTATTGGTCACTATCGCTGGAAAATTTCTCCTGATTGTAAGATATTTTATGTTTCAACTGAGCAGTTTACTAATGATTTAATTACAGCAATCCGTAAGGATAGTATGCAAAGTTTTCGAGATCATTATCGAGCTGCTGATGTTTTATTAGTTGATGATATTCAGTTTCTTGAAGGAAAGGAGTACACCCAAGAAGAATTTTTTCACACTTTTAATACTTTACATGAAGCTGGTAAACAAGTTGTGATTGCTTCTGATCGTCCTCCTAACCAGATTCCTAGTTTGCAAGAACGTCTTTGTTCTCGGTTTTCTATGGGGTTAATCGCAGATATCCAAAAGCCAGATTTAGAAACTAGAATGGCGATTTTACAGAAAAAAGCCGAAGACGAAAATATTCCTCTTCCCTGCGATGTGATTGAATATATTGCTTCTCACTATACTTCTAATATTAGAGAATTAGAAGGAGCTTTAATTCGGGCGCTGGCTTATATTTCTATTTGGGGTTTACCCATGACGGTGGAAAATATTACACCAGTTTTAGAGCCACCCAATGAGAAAGTAGCAGCTACCCCAGAAGCAATTTTAACAATTGTGGCGAATAATTTTAATGTTTCAATTGATGACCTCAAAGGTAACTCACGACGAAGAGAGATTAGCTGGGCACGTCAAATAGGGATGTATTTAATGCGCCAACATACATCCCTGAGTTTTCCGAGAATTGGTGAGGAGTTTGGTGGTAAAGACCATACAACAGTAATGTACAGTTGCGATAAAATTACTCAACTTGACCAGAGCGATCGCACTCTATCCCAAACACTACGCCAACTGAGCGATCGCGTCAATATGACTAGCCGCTCCCAAAAACCATCCTGAAGATAGATTTTAAGTTTTCCACAACCATTACTATTATCATGTAGCTTTGACAGCTGAATAATTAGTTAAAAATATTAAGTAAAGTATAAAAATTGATTAAATTTAACTTAGCTTGTGGAAAACACATTACTTTTTGTGGGAAAACTGTGAAAAACTTGATATTTTTATAGTAAAACTTAATTAAGTATAATTACCTTGTGGAAAACTTCAGGCACTTTTCCACAAGTTTTCCACAGATATAAACTTGCTTAACTATGATTCCAACAGGAATTTACGAACCAAAGCCATCTCCTGTCAACAACCGTTCTCGATGCTCATCTCCTTCCCGTCGAGTCCGCGAAACCCATTCCTGAGCATCTTCACCCAATAGCGGATAAGATGCCATCCCAATACCAACACCATTATTCAACTGCATGGGACTAGATGATTTTTAAATTGGTTCTACTATTTCAATACCTTTGCCAAAATAAGAGCCAACAAAAATTTGGGCAAAAATGGCAAAATGACCCATACATAAGCGTTTAGCTTATAAGGTAGCTTGGAATATCAAACCCTTGATACTACGGACAATACGTTAAAAAACCTTGTGGGAAACCTTGAAGGAATTTTTAGGACTTATTGTTTTTGCCAAGCCTCAGAGAAAAGGGAGTTCAGATATCAACTCACCCTCGTAAATTGGCAAAGGTATTGCTATTTATTACTTGTAAACGGCGATCGCTTTAACATAATTGGAAAATTGCAGCTAGTGCGATCGCTAGCTCAAGCTACACTTTTGAGTTAAGTCACCTGCCTGATGTAGCCTTTTTTCAAGTAATATGTTATACGTAACAAGTATTATTACTGTAAGGCTGATGTCTAATTCTCAACCTTCTAACTCTTCTAATGCTCTGGATAATTTTGAGTTGGAGTTATTGAAGCAGGAATATTTTTTCCTGCAAACCACTATTGAAGACTACAATAAGCAGATTTGGGCAATTAAAGCTCTTGGTATCACTGGAACTGGTGCTGTAATTATATTAGCACTGCAACAGAATAAGAGCGTTCTTGCATTGGTTGGCTGCACCATTCCAATCTTTTTTTGGGTTTTAGAAAGCCAGTGTAAGCATTTTCAACGTGGCTTTTATCCCCGTGTAGGCGAAATTGAAACCACCCTCTTAGAAACTTGCAAATTCAGAGGGCCTGCCATATTTAATAGCTGGAATTATGCTTTAAAACGGGTTACATCTCCCAAACGTAAAGGTTATATCTGGGACGGTTTGCTAAATCCCGCCGTTTTTGTCAGTTACGTTCTAGAAATCGTTTTTCTTTTAATTGCTTGGAAGGCAATTCCCTTAATTTGAGGCTGGTTATTAATAAGGAATTCTCTAAATGGCTCAAACACTGACCTGGCTGCATCTTTCAGATATCCATGCTTGTAAACCACGAACTGGTTGGGATGCTAAACGAGTTACTGATACTCTCTGCAAGGATCTTAAAAAGATGCAGGAGCAGTATGGGTTAAGACCGGATCTAATTTTTTTTACGGGTGATGCCGCATTTGGTCACATTGGGAGTGGTGAAGGAAAATCAATAGCCGAACAATTTCGTGAAGCCCATGACTTCTTAACAACAGTCCGAGAATCTTTTCAGCCAGCCATTGAGCAACGGAACCTTTTTCTTGTACCGGGTAATCATGACGTTAATCGAAATAAAATATCAAGGTTTGAGAAACAAGCATTAGAGAGTATTAGCTCACTCGATGAAGTTACCAGTTTTGTCCAAGATGCTGGTATAGAATGGCAACGAATTATTGGTCGGTTAGATGATTATGCTCACTTTCTACAAACCTATGGCTATGACCACTTACTTACTAGTCGAGAGCATTTAATTTATGCAGATGCTCGTGAGGTTGCTGGCTTGCGAGTTGGCATTGCTGGTTTTAACTCTGCGTGGTCATCATCAGGAGCCGGGCGTATAGAGATAGGTAGATTATGGATGGCAGGTCGGTTTCAGTTGGAAACTCTGCGTCAAAAACTTCCAAAGAATGATTTTGCTATTGCGCTTTTGCATCATCCTACGAATTGGTTAGTGCCTGAAGAAAACCCAATCTTTGGTAGGCAGTTAGAACGAGATTTTCCTTTTGTGCTACATGGTCATGAGCATCAGGATTTTGTTCGCTCTGATGCTTCAAACGGGCACACAGTTATTTCAGCAGGTGCTTGTCATGAATGGTCTGAAAGCAAAAACAATGGCTATAACTTTGTGCAGCTTGACTTTGTAAACAGAACTGGTAAAGTTTGGTTGCGTCAATACGATTCTACAGGCGGAGGGTGGATTCCTCGCATTATTCATAATCGAACAGATGACAGAGGATGTTGGGTTTTAGAACATTTAACGCCTTGGATAGAAAAGTTATCTAGTTCTGTAGCTGCAAAAAAAAACCTTAAACCTACTGTAGAAGATAATATTCCGATTAACTTTACTTGTGAGAGTAAAGTTGATCGAGCAGAAGATTATGAAGTTCGCTATCGTAAAGCTGTCGCTGATAAGTTGGATTATGTGCAGCTTTTTGGCATTGATGTACCTAGAGAATCGAAGGAATATTCATTGACTGTTGCGTATGTATCCTTAAATTTGTCGGATGAAGATGAGGAGACTACAGAAGCAGAAGAATTAGAAGGTGATATTAACGAATTAACAGCTAGAGATCAAACTACATTTCCAGCAGAGCAAGTTTTTGATAATCTTTGTGATCAAAAGCGTTTGCTGATACGTGGTGTTGCTGGTAGTGGAAAAACAACCCTTTTGCGTTGGGCTGCTGTTCAATCTGCCACAAATGAACTTGATTCTAGAAACACAGCAAGACAAAAACTACCATTGATTAAGCCTTCATTGAGTAAGCTTGATGGAGAACCTAATACTCAATTTTCAGATAATTCTGGTGACTGGCGAGAAAAAATTCCCTTTGTTATTCGCTTGCGGGATTGTACTAATGGTGAGTTGCCTCGACCAGGCGAATTTCCTCTTTTACTTGCAAAAGAACTACCCGATCCTCCCGCCAATTGGATTGATGATATCTTAAAAAGTGGTCGTGCCCTGGTGATGTTTGACGGTGTAGATGAAGTCCCGCAGCAAGCGCGGGATGAAACAATGCGAGAAATCCGTCAGTTAATGAAAACTTACCCAGATAACTACTATGTGGTAACAACACGCCCTGAAGCAGTTGAAAAAGTTGATTTTATTGGACTTGGGTTTGTATCTGCGCGGGTTGAACCGATGACCCCTCCTGACCGGGACACCTTCATTGATCGCTGGCATGATGCGATGGAGGTTCGTTTACGAAATTGGAACGAAGCTGCCGATTTACGAGCTTTGGCAAAACGCTTAAAGCAGCGACTTGAGGTTACCCCTGCTGCGGCTCGACTTACCAGTAATCCGTTGCTTTGTGCAGTGGTTTGTGCGCTTCATCGGGCACGAAATGAGAACCTTCCAGAAACACCTGTTGATCTATGCGAAAAGCTGTGCGAAATGCTGCTTGATCGCCGCGACAAAGAGCGTTTGAGCTTTGAAGCCCAAAAATGGATTGATGAAGCTTATGGACGATTAGAATTTCGGGTTCGTAAAGGATTGCTGTCTCAACTCGCTTTCCACATGGTTAGTTCAGGTGTATCTGCAATTACTGAAGCCGAAGCCGACCAGCAAATCGCTGAAGCGTTAGGAAGCTATAAGCATTCTAATATTAAGGCTTGTGATATTCGCCGAGCGCTCGTTGAGCGCAGTGGGATACTCCAAGAATCAAGTGAGCAAAGAATTGAATTTCTGCACAACACTTTAAAAGAGTTTCTCGCCGCCGAACGTTTTGTTAATATCGGTGATCTTAAAATATTAGCAGATAACACTGATGAAGCTTCCTGGCAACCTGTTATTTTGTTTGCTGTTGCGCTACCACGAGATGGTTCTAAGTTTGCTACTGAGCTTGTAAAAGCAATTCTTGAAAAAACTCCTTTAAATGCTCCCTCTAAAGCACGGAAAAAAGAAGACCGATTAGAAGCTGCAAAAATTAGGTCACAGCAGTTCTTTTTCCTTCGGTGTTACACAAATGCTTACCAGCTAAATGATTCAGAAATTAGCCAAGCCTTTACTCAGTTATCAAAACAGCTTTTGCCACCTCAAAATTTGACAGATGCAACAGCCTTAGCATCCTGTGGTGAAGCGATCATACCTTATCTTAAAAATCGAACAGGCTTGAAAGCAGCAGAACGTGCAGCGTGTGTGCGAACGCTGGGATTAATCGGTGACCAGAGAGCCAGCGATCTTCTGAAAGAGTTTTTAGATGATTCGACTGTCAAAGTTGCTCAAGAACTAGTGAGCTTTGTTGATGATTGGAGTCAAATATCAGTCATTAGGCAACACGTTGAAGAACATGGGCTTCTTCCGATTTCAATTCCAAGAAAATTGCATAACTTAAATTCTTTATCCAAGCTGACCAACCTCACACAGCTATATCTTTGGGGAACGCAGGTAAGTGATATTTCCGCTCTGGCTAATCTGACCAACCTCACATCGCTAAATCTATACGTGTGGGTGGGCGATATTTCTGCTCTGGCTAACCTGACCAACCTCACAAAGCTAAATCTATACGTGTTGTGGATGAGCGATATTTCTGCTCTGGCTAACCTGACCAACCTCACATCGCTAGATATTTCAAGAACGCAGGTGAGCGATGTTTCCCCTCTGGCTAACCTGACCAACCTCACATCGCTAGATATTTCAAGAACGCAGGTGAGCGATGTTTCCCCTCTGGCTAACCTGACTAACCTCAAAATCTATTCGTGAGAGGTTAAAATAAAGTGCTTTTTGTCAATCAATTAAAATACCCAAAATAATCTCAATAAAAATGATAATTGTGCATAAAGACATGGGGAGGAGGCAAGCGACACTTGCCTCCTCCCCCTCTATTTGATTATCATTATCCTAAGGCTTTTGACAACTTAAATTTCCTGTTGGATCTTAGCTAACTGCGATGTCTACGACGAGCTACGCCTACGCACCCGACGCCCCATTCATAGATCCGTTTACAGTAGAAAGCTCAACAGAATCGCTTGCTAAAAGATTGGTGAGTTTGACATTTCCCGGTGTACGTTGCTTATTCTTGTTATTACCTCGTCGCGCACCACCCGCCATCTCATATTCTTGGCTGTTTTTACCGTAACGGCTGCCAACTCCTAGTAACATTTTTTCTGACATTGACATTAAAACCTGTTCTGCGTTGTTCACGTCATCTGCGAGTTTGTCAACGGTGGATAAAGAAGTATTGTAGGCAGCAAGCTTAGACCGGAAATCGTTAATTGTGATAGTGTAAGCTTCCATAGTCAGTCCTTGCCCAAAGTCAAGTTCTACGCTGATAGATTGTAAGCTTTCAATCCGGCGATCAGCTTGCTCTAAAATGTTGGAGTTTCTTTTACGACGTGCCATGATGCATCTCTGCTACTAGGTCTATAGTACTGTTTTATACAAAAATATCTTTGGTTGTCATGGGAGAATACAGTAGAGAAGCGCGATCGCATTTTAAAAACTTTAGTTAATTTCACTTAGATTATTATGAGATTTCCGGTATTAAATCAATTCATCAGATCGTTACAACAATTGTTGCAATGACTTAAACCTTTCTTATACATGGAGAAGTCTTTGTTGCAACGACTTATATGTTTGCTGGAAATACTTAAACCTTTCTTATACATGGAGAAGTATTTATTGCAAAGTATTAAGCATTTGTTGCAACGACTTATATATTTGCTGGAAATACTTAAACCTTTCTTATACATGGAGAAGTATTTGTTGCAAAGCATCAAGTATTTGCTAAAGCTGCTTCTACATTTACAAAAAATGCTTAAACGTTTCTTATATAGCGGCATGCATAAGTTGCAAAGGTTTAAATTTTGACAGATAAAATAGAGTGCATTACGGCTTTAACCCAACCCACCGTGCTATCTAGTGATGCGTTAGACGCTCATATCGAGTTTGTCGTGAAAAATCATCTCGAAATATGCAGTACTTATACCATTTCACTTTAATAATGATAGGACTTACGCAAAAGTACACGCTGTAGGGGCAATTCATGAATTGC
>NZ_WBKM01000369.1 GCF_015714725.1 Nostoc sp. WHI | reverse complement strand
GAATGGGGAATGGGAGTAGGGAGTTGCTTTCAAGGGTAGGTATTTAGGTTTCCGTTCAATAATTGAACGTAGTTTTAAGGTTTCAGACAATCATTTTGGTTCTAAAACCCAAAAAAATGGTCTAATCCGAAAAACTTACTCCCTACTCTCCTTATTCTCTAGAGAACGAATCAAAGCACGGAGTAATCTTCCTACAGATTCACATTGCCTCAAAATTGGAGTGACTAATTGAGTATCTGTAAGTCCAACTTTGGCTCTAGCTGATAGTAACAAGTGAGTTTCTAGCTCTTTGAGAGAGCCTTGCGCTATTCGGAGAAATTTTATGTATTCCAGGCGATACTCTCGTCCATAGCCCTCAGCTATATTTGCTGGAACTGATACACCTGCCCGACGAATCTGTGAAGTCATCCCGTAAAGTTCCTCTTTCGGGAATGCAATCGTTAGCTGATAGCAAGCTTCAGCTAAATTCATGCCTTCTTGCCAAACTTTTAAATCTTGATAAGAGCGAATTTCAAAAGCTATCATTTCCCACTCCCCAGTACCTAAAACTTTTAAATCTTGATAAGAGCGAATTTCAAAAGCTATCATTTCCCACTCCCCACTCCCCACTCCCCACTCCCTACTTAGTTGACTTTAAACTTACCAGCAGTTGTCAATAACTCCTGCGCCATCCCTGATAACTCTTGGAATACAGTAGCAATTTCTTGAGATTCAGCAAAAGTTTTATTAGCAATTTCTGCTACATCTTGCATTGATTTAGTTACTGTTACAGATTGCGTCATTTGTTTTTGAGTTGCTGCGGTAATCCGCTCGATTAGCTGACTAATTTCGGCAGTTGCAGAAACGATCGCATTTAAGTTTTGGCGAGTGTCATTGACAAGATTTGTACCTTCAACTACTTGTTGAATGCCAGTTTCCATCGCTACTGCAACTTCTCCGGTTTCTGCTTGAATCTCCTGGACTAATTTTTCAATTTCGATGCTGGCTGCTGCTGACTGGCGAGACAAAGAACGGACTTCATCAGCTACAACTGCAAAGCCTTTGCCATATTCACCTGCACGGGTGGCTTCAATGGCTGCATTCAAAGCCAGTACATTTGTCTGTGTGGCAAAATTACCAATCAAATTCACCACTTTGGAGATTTTTTGCGAGGATTCGCTGAGGCGTTTAATCTTTTTGCTGGTTTGAGCAACGGTTTCACGAATTCCTTGGATTGCTTTGACAGTAAGGTTCATCGCAGTATCGCCAGACTCTACAATTTGATTGGCTTGTTGCACTGCTACTTGCACCAACTCAGCATTACTCACCACAGCTTGAGTAGAGTCCACCATCTGTTGAATGTCACCTAAGGCTGCGGTAATTTCCTCAGATTGTTGTTGTGCCAAATTAGTCAGTCCCGCTAGTGAAGCGTCGCTATTGCTAGAAGTTTGAGCAACTTGTTGAGCAGCCCCCTGTACCTGAATAACGATTTGCCGCAGTGCTTGCAGCGTATTATTATAGGCGTCGGCGATGGTACCTAGCTCGTCTTCTGTAATCGGTGCGCGTACCGTTAAGTCGCCATTGAGGGCGGGTCTAAGGGCTGTTAGGAGTTGAATAGACCGTTGTTGTAGTAACTCCTTGGCTGCCTTTTCCCGTGCTGCTGCTTCTGCTAATTTTGCTGACTGCGCTTGTACTTGTTGCAAATATTCCGTCTGTTGTAATGCCAATCCTAACTGGTTACCAATACGTGCTAACAAAGTGACTTGCGATTCTTCCCAATTACGAGTTGCAGAGTTTTGATATGCTGCCAGCAAGCCCCACAATTGTTCTCCAAAGAATATGGGAACTATGATATAAGCTTTGATTTCAAACTGCTCTAAAATTTCAATGTGGCAAGTAGAATGACCTACCTGATAAATGTCGTTTACAACAAAGTTTTCCCCTTCGGCATATCGACCTCCCTGAGTTTCTTGTAAGTGGGTATCTTCCCAGACAGTTTTGATATCGGGGCCTACCAGTTTTACCCAACCATGAGCTACTGACTCAGACACAAATTCACCACTCCAGTCGGGATTGAAGCGATAAACAGCAACGCGATCGCATCGCAATAATTGCCGTACTTCTTGAGTGGTTATCTTGAAAATCTCTTCCACATCGAAGATTTGCCTAATGCGGTTGCTGATCTTTGTGATAGCTTTCTCTTGTTCCGCTAACTGAGCTAGTTTCTCAGATTTTACCCGCACTAATTCTAGATAGTCTATCTGTGATTTAGCTAGGCTAAATTGCAAGCTAATCTGAACCAAAAAGTTAACTTCCCAGGTTTGCCATTCACGGGTGCTGGAATTTTGATAAGCTGCCAGCAAGCCCCACAATTTATCCCCGAAGAATATAGGAACAATTATGTAAGCTTTGGCTTCAAACTGCTCTAAAATCTCAATGTGGCAAGGAGCAAGCCCTATTTGATAGATGTCATTAACAACAAAGTTTTCACCTCTGACATACCTACCTCCCTGAGTTTCTTGCAAGTAAGTATCGTCTAAAACGGTTTTAATATCAAGTCCTACCAGTTTTGTCCAACCATTACCCACAGACTCAGCCACAAATTCGCCACCCCAGTCAGGGTTAAAGCGATAGACTGCAACGCGATCGCATTTTAGCGATTGACGCACTTCTTGAGTGGTTGTTTTGAAGACACTATCTACATCTAAAGATTGGCGGATGCGGTTGACTATCTTAGTGAAAGCTTTCTCTTGTTCGACTATTTGAGCTAGTTGATCAGATTTCGTCTGCACTTGCTCTACATATTCTCTTTGTGATATGGCCACCCCAAATTGCAAGCCAATCTGAGTCAAAAAGGTTTCTTCCCAAGGTTGCCAATCACGCGGCCCAGAATTTTGATAAGCTGCCAGCAAGCCCCATAATTTCTCTCCAGTGAATATAGGCGCAATGATGTAAGCTTTCATCTCAAACTGCTCTAAAATATCAATGTGACATTGAGCATGACCCATTTTATAGATGTCCTTGACCACAAAGCTTTCACCCTTGGCATAACGTCCTCCTTGGGTTTCTTGTAAGTGGCTATCTTCCCAGACCATTTTAAAATCAGGGCCGACCATTTTTATCCAACCATTACCCACTGTCTCCGCTACAAACTCGCCACTCCAGTCAGGTTTGAAGTAATAAACACCGACGCGATCGCATTTTAGTAATTGACGTACTTCTTGAGTGGTTGTTTGGAAAATCTTATCAAGACTTGATACATGGAGAATTTTTTCAATAACTTTAGCTACTGATTTCTTTGCCTGTGCTTGATTTTGCAGTTCTTTGTGAAATTCAAAGCTCTGCAATTTATAGGTTAGTTCTGTTGTAATTTGAGATAGTAGACTAATTTCTACCTCTTGCCATTGCCGCATTGAGTAGCAGTTATTGACTGTCAGTAACCCCCATACTTTACCTTGTACTACAATCGGTAAACTCAAACTAGCTTTAATTTGAAATTTCTCTAGCAGCTGCTTTTGATAAGGGGTAAGTTGTATCTGATTGATATCATCAATAACTACAGGTTCTATATAGTCTTGATTGGTATATAAGCCAAAAATAATTCCGGGAATATTTTCGCCTAAAGTTGGTGTCCAACCTAGTGTTCTAGATTCTGCTAAAACATTACCTGATTCCAGAGAAGTAAACTGATAAATTAAGGCGCGATCGCAACCAATCTTTTCTCTAATTTGCGCTACAGTAATTTTGAGTAATGTATCAAGGTCTGGAGCTTGGCGCATATGAGTTGCGATGTCTTGCAACTGTCGCCGCCAAGTTTTAAATTCCTGAGCGATCGCGTTTAATAAAGATATTTCATTACTAGCAATATTCGCTATACTAGCGCTACCATTAATATTTTCTACCTCAGAAATTAGAGGCTCAGTTCCCTGGTTACTGTTATACAAAAATGTCATTTGGTTAACCTCAAGAATTGTAATAGATAATAATTTGATATTTGACAGCTAAGAATGATCTGGTGCTTAGTCATCGAGGATTATAAATTGTCAAAGTACTATGCCTATTCACCCGTTATCAAATGTTCAATTATGAATCCCCCACATAGGAGCTTGGATAATCGTTATAGCATCCAAATTAAAAATCATCTCCTCTGAATCATTAATAAAATATCCCTGTAAAAAAGGTGATATTTTAGGATAAAATAATTCGGCAGTTGCGGGTTTCATTTGCTTAATATCCAGCCATTCAATATCTATAAGCTGTCGTACCAATAGTCCCAAATACTTGCCCTTGTTTTCCAGAACAATTCCCATCATTATTGAAAGTAAATTTGGGCCTTGCGAAATTGGAGGATAACCTAACATTGCCTCTAAATCTACCAACCAAAGCATCTCACCGCGCCAGTTATAAATACCCAAGACGCTACTGGGCATCTCAGGAACACTACATATTTCTGGTAATGCTACTTGCAAAACTTCTGTAATGTGTTGTAACGAAATTACGGCTGTATCCCTTACTCCCAAATTAAAACTTAAAAACTTTTCCTGGGTTTCCAAAGTTATTAATCCTTTGTCCTTGATGATTTCTCTTTAGCCACTATTTGCAGTTATTATTTAATTTAGAAGTAGTGACTTTTATTGACTGTATAGTTATTGCATTATTACTTATTAATCAACTGCTTCAAAATTCCCACTAATTCCTCTCGAACAATCGGTTTTGATAAGTAACCATCAGCGCCCAACATATTACCCCAAATTTTATCTACATCACTATTTTTTGTAGAGCAGAAAACCACAGGTATTTTGCTAGTGTTGGGGTTGCCTTTCAATTCTCGGCAAATTTCAAAGCCACTTTTACCGGGTAAAATTACGTCGAGAAATATTAGGTCTGGCTTATTTTGATCTATTTTCTCTTGAGCCTCTTGGCTACTTGTGGCGCTAATCACAGAATAACCTGCCTGTTGCAAGTAACAGCTGATTATTTCCATGTCTGTTAAGCCATCTTCAACAACTAAAACAGTATTCATTGCAATTACTCGTTAAACTTTTCTCAGAATGTAAATAAATTAGACATACAAATCCTAAATGATTCCTCAAGAAAGATATGGAAGGGACTAGGGACTAGCTCCTAACCACTATTTCACAACTCAAAATAAAACTGCTATAAATACAAAAACTTGTATTTGTTTAATTTTGATTCAATGTTTAGGTATTAACCTCAGAAAAAGTACGTACTAAATATAACTTAATATATATTGTGAATAATGATATTCCCGACTTATTACAAAAGTCGAGAATCTTAGTCTTGTAATTTTTACTAAGTGTAAAAATTTGTGTATATCAAGATTTTTATTATAGCTATTCTTGAGCAACAGCCTAATACTGAGGAATGAGATTTTAAAGTTAATTAGATTATCTGATAAATAATCATCAAGAAAAATTATTAATTCCCTAATTACAAACCTCTTAATTAGATTTGCTCTTATCGATGGATACACTTGGTGTAGATAAATATTTACGTACTATAGCCATCACCTTATCAGCCACTACGGGTTTAGCAAGAAAATCTGTAGAACCAACTACCTTGGCACGAACTCTATCTAATAAACCATCACTGCCTGTTAATATAATTATTGGTGTGTTGGCGAAAGCAGATATTCTTCGCAGCTGAGTGCAGATTTCATAACCACTGGCGACTGGCATAATCAAATCCAAGAAAATCAGGTCTGGTTTATCTTGAATGAGAGTTGGGAGAGCTTGTACAGCATCTTGAATCTTGACAAACCTTAATCCATTGGAAGTGATAATATCCTCTAGCATTTTACAGACTTGAGGGCTATCATCCACGCAGGCTACTAGGGGAGCCATCGATTTCTTTGGTTGGGCGGTGATGGGCTTGTTGTTGACCTCAGCCACTACCAAGGGTATGTCAGGTACTTCCACTAATTCAATGATTCCTTTAAGAACATAGGGAAGCAATGAACGTGTAAGTGGCATTACACTCTGCTTCATTTTCACGGCTAAATCTCGCAGAGTGAATTTGCCATTGATTGAATTGACAAAGTTTTTGTAGATAGATGGACTTACCATCTCCTGGAGTTGTTCTGGTCGTCGCAGGACTGGTGCCAAATCAGGAGAAAAATTTGCTAAACCAGCTTCTGACCAAATTTTCCACGAGTCTTGCATGTGCTTTACAGACATTTCTGCACTTGTGAAGCTCATTGGTGTTTCTAAGATAACTTCTTGGCTGCGATTGCAACTTATAGAAGCAAAATTTCCTTGCAGAGCTAGGTCAAATAATAATTCTACTATCGTGTTTTCCGCAATAGACTGAATCTGTTCCCTCTGGATTTTCTGTTTTTTATAAAAGATTTCTAGAAGGCGGTAATCCCAGTAATCAATTGATACGTCTTGTAAGTGCAACTGCAATTTATCAAGATCAATCTGAGGACAATTTTGAGCCATATGTCTACGCCAGCGTCGGAAGGGATGAGTTCCCCCTGTTGCCCAAACTATGCGTCCCAGCCGATAATAAAAAGTCCATTGGCTGCCCTTTGAACTTTTAATATTTAATTTGCCATTGTATTGCAGCTGAGTACAAGTTTTAAATTCATTAACTATGTTATTTGAAAGAATAAGTTCCGGGTGAGTCATACTTTTACTTTGTTCCTTTATTAAGCCGGCCGTTGAAAAAGCTACACTAGCTATATAGCGGTTAGCAGATATGTCAATAAGTGCAAATATATTTGGTATATAGCAGCCTAAATCAAGATTATTAAAAGTAAGGCAGATGGGAAGATGACAAAAATATTGATAGTAAATCAGTCATTTAGTACGGAGTTTGTTATTGGCAGACTTTACTTTTCTACTAATATTTGGTCACTCAAGTAGGTTGCTATATTCCATATCATTAAGATGAATTCAGTATTATATAGCAATCCTAAATGAGTCGTGAAAAATATAAATAAGGAAACGAACCGCCAAGAACGCCAAGGACACAAAGGGAAGAAAGAAGAAAGAGATATAGAATTTTCACAAATGATTTAGGACTGCTATATATATTATTTTAATATTTTTCATACGAAATTATAACCGTGTAAGTTCGGAATTATTGTCTAAAAAATATTAGGGTCTTTAGACATTTTTGCTTTTGTTATAAATATTAATTTAACTTTACTATTCTTAATTTATACGAGTTAATGTCAGCTTTTTTAGGGAATATTGTTCTTAAAAAAGGCGTGCTACTAAGGCAAGTAGCAGCCATTTATAAAGTATTTATTGAGAAAAATTTCTTTAAGGTTGCTTGTGGTTTTGATAGCTCACAACAGCTGCTCTGAGATTACTTTGGTGTTCTGAAAGAAGCCGATTCCCCTCATCTTTTTCTAATCCAGTCCAGTGCATCAATAACGCTAGCTTGACCCATTTGCCACTACGTTCTAGTAAAAAACCAGCAGTTTCCCGACTTAAACCTGTGAGGTCTTGCAAAATTCGCAGAGCGCGATCGCGTAACTTTTGATTTGTTACCGCCACATCCACCATCCGATTGCCATACACTTTGCCTAGTTTGACCATCACCCCAGTGGAAAGGATGTTTAAAGCTAACTTTGTGGCTGTACCAGCTTTCAGGCGAGTTGAGCCAGCTATTATCTCTGGCCCTGTCAATAGACGAATGTCAACGTCGGCATCAAAGCTAACTTGTTCAACTGGAACACAAGCGATAAAAATAGTAGTGGCTCCCCTCTGACGGGCAGCATTGAGGGCACCGTGAACATAAGGTGTTGTACCACCCGCAGTAATGCCGACTACAACATCTAACTGTGTAATGTGGCGTTGTGCGATCGCTGCCTCGCCCTCTTCGATGCTATCTTCTAAATCTTCAGAACTGCGTACCAGCGCACCAGCACCACCAGCAATAATCCCCTGTACTAGCTCTGGGGGCGTACAAAAAGTAGGTGGACATTCAGCAGCATCTAACACCCCTAAGCGACCACTTGTGCCTGCACCAATATAAAATAGGCGTCCTCCGTGGCGCAAACGCTCTGCGGTGCTATCAATCGCTTGTGCCAACTGAATTTTCGCTGCTGCAACTGCTGCAACTGCCTTTTGATCTTCACTGTTAAACAGCTCTACCAATTCCAGGGAACTAAGCTGGTCTAAATTAAGACTGTTAGGATTTACCATCTCGGTTAAAAGATGTCCGCGTTCCTGCAAATTTGTCATTTGTCCTCTGTCATTTTTTATTTGTCCTCTGTTGTTAGTCAGTCGCCAGTTATTGACCTATGGCTAATGACTAATAATTAATTACAACAATCCTTCCAATTTGCGACGAATCTTCTCTAATTCAGAATCAGACAATTCTGGTTCTTCTAGCGGCTGTTGATTAAGAGGGAAGGGGTCTTCAACAGCATCCTCCTTCTGGGCATCCGCTTGCCAGTCGGTTTCTTCCACGTTAAGTTCTGGGGGAGTTACAACTAAATTGCTGTTTTCTGGGATGATTTCCCATTCATATCCAGCACTTTCGCAAAATTCCTTGATTTCCTCAGCATCCATTGGTTCCGGTGTAGGTGAGGGGAAATCCTGAGCTTCCAGCATTAGGGCAAAGCGCGTGGCGTCGTCTTCTGACTCGAACATCAGAATTTTATTGCGTAGCTTGCCGCTGTAGGCATCGCCTTCTCGAATCGTGTGAATCCCCTCATTTTCCGTTCGAGCGTTAAAAACTAACACAAAAACACGCATTGGTGTAATCATCTTTTTTTAGGTCTATTAACATTAAAGTTCTAGATTGTGCCTCAGGCAAAGTCACAGGAACAATTTTCACTCTATTCAGATTTTCCTGAAAACGCCAAGAACTGGATTTGGAATTATGAACTAAATATCTTATTTGTAAACGATTTCTGTTAGGAGTGATTTCTTTCACTTGACTTCATAATCAAAAAACATTCTGCCAAATTTGTCCGACTGTGCGCTATGTAACACAAGTTAGTTCAGTGTGAAAAGTGAGATTTTATATTATTCGCTCTGACTCTGGAACTTGTACCCACCCGCCTCAATTCTAAGTTTACCTGACTTCCATCCTGAATAAATCGGGGTTTTATTACCATCAGCACTTTGATAGAGAGCGAAATGCTCACGCCAATCATGGTAATGTCCATTCCGCCAGACATTTGGTAAATTATTACCCTGATATTGCAGTTTTACTTGAGCGAAAACCCCTTGATACTCAGCCACTCCATTATGAAAAATTTTGCGACTTGTGAGTTAGGCGATGGCCGATTGAATGAACGTGCAATGTCAATTGGTTTTGCTTGAAGTCAAGGATTTGGCAAAGGGCTGTCAGAAATCTTCAACGGAGGAACTGTACTCAAAAGGGCTTATGAGTTTTTGCAAACCCGAAAGTGGAATTTTTAAGACTAATCGAACCGCACTGTCAAATGACGGCGGAAACTGTTGCAGAATACGATGTAGTGCTGTGTGTTGGAGACACCACTTTTCTTGATTATGGCAGGATTGTAGAAAAACTTGTAACTAAGCACACGCGAGTAATTCATGTTTTCGACAGAGAAGGTGATATCACAGAAGTTTTCGATAAAATTCGTCAACTTCAACACACGGGTGTCG
>NZ_WBKM01000333.1 GCF_015714725.1 Nostoc sp. WHI | reverse complement strand
CCCCTGCCCCCTGCTCCTTTCCTAGTCCCCATTCCGCAATATGTTTTTATATCTATCAAAATTACTGCCACTATTTTTTTATCCATTAGGACTAGCCTGCGTAAGCTTGGTAGTAGCATTAGTCACGTTATGGAAACGACCGAGGACTGCGGCGATCGCAATTGCTTTTGCCCTAACTTTATTGCTATTTTGTAGTAATGCTTGGATTGCGAAATCATTAGTGCGATCGCTAGAATGGCAAAATCTGCCACCCGCCCAAATGCCAGTGGCAGAAGCGATTGTGGTTTTGGGTGGCGCAACTAAATCAGCTTTTCCCCCAAGACCTACCGTTGATTTGAGTGAATCAGGCGATCGCGTGATTTATGCCGCACAACTGTATCGCCAAAAAAGAGCGCCTATAATTATTCTGAGCGGCGGCCGCATCGATTGGCGTGGCAGTGGTTCACCAGAGTCGGCGGATATGGCAACAATACTTACATCTATTGGTATTCCATCTGAGGCGATTGTTCAGGAGTCTGAATCTCTTAATACTTATCAAAATGCAGTAAATGTCCGAAAAATTTTGTCATCTCGTGGCATCCGCCAGGTATTATTAGTGACTTCGGCAATGCACATGCCGCGATCGCTCAAAATTTTTCAACGTCAAGGAATTAATGCCATTCCTGCACCAACCGACTTTCTCGTTAGTCAGGGTGAACTGCAAGAACTCGGCGGCACTCCTCAAGCCGCTATACTAAATTTATTACCTGATACCGATAACTTGCACCAATTTACTACTGCTTTAAAAGAGTACATTGGCTCTTTAGTTTATCGCTTACGGGGTTGGCTTTAATCAAGTTAGGAGTTGTTAGAAAGTTATGAGTTATGAGTTATGAGTTATGAGTTATTAATTATAAAGTACGGTAATTGCCTGAATTCAAAACTCCCCATTCCCCACTCTTAACTTTATGTCTAAAAACTTACCCTATATTATGCCATCCCCTCAACCCCAAGTTGAGGAAAACTTTGCTGCTTACCAAACAACCCACCAGTTCTATCACGAAGTTCATACACGGTTAGAGTTTCAGCGTTATTGTGAGTGGTACTACACAACAGCAGAACGCAACCGCCAAGAACTACAAAGAATGCGCGGCGAACTGAATATTTTTCAGTGGTTTCGCCGCCGATGAGTGATTTAGATGATTTCTAACTCATTTTCACGTAAATGGGCTTTAAACTTTTTACTAACCTGAACTAGAATCGGCAGATTAGCGCTTACAGGTCTACCTTGCCATTGAGTAGCAATACTTATCACTTCGCCTTCTGTACCTTTGAGGTCAAAAGCCTGATTCCGATGTTCAGGATGATGATACACTACTACCGAATCTTTAACGCGAACGCGATCGCCAACTTTCATAACAACACTTTCATAACAACATTTACATCTAGCATTTGCTTTTCCACAAGTATCTGCTACAAAATATATGATTAAACCGCTTAAAATTTGATTTAATCAGCCATCTATTGACGCTTCACATAATCTTCTTTATCTTCGGGGTAACTGAAACTTTAAGTCAAGAAATTTTACACAATTCAGTAAACAGCAGGTTTACACCTTACTCATCAGCTTACCTTGAATGTGCTTACCACCTAGCAGTTTCTCATCCTGTTCACTGACGTTAGTTCTTGCTCCCTCCAACCTCCCTTAAAAGTCTACGGTGTACACACAAGTCCTAAAAGGCTTTCCTCGTTCCTGAGCTGCCGCCTGGGAACGCATTCATTGAGTCTCTGGCTCAATGTCTAACTGGAGGCAGCAGCCCCTAATTAGCCATTCCCATGCAGAGCATGGGAACGAGAGAACAATGGGAAATAGAGCTTTTTTCGACTTGTGTATACACCGTAGCCTTAAAAAGGGGGTAAATAGGAAACGAAGTGCGGGCTACACCTAAGCGATCGCGACAAATTTTAAGTCTCTGGGGATTCGTTACAATTATCGTATGCGTTAGGCATTCAAGAGTTATCAGCCATGAATTTGATTTCTGATCCACCGATTCCTGTGAAAATTCAAAAGATGAAGGAACGTGTGCGGTGGATGCATCCGAGTTTTGTGCAACGCGGAATTGACCAAACCAGCATCGTTTTAGATGATCAGAGAAAAGATAGTCCAGAATTTTCGTTTATGGTTATCGGTGATTCGGGCACCGAATCTCATTCCCGATACCACCCCCAACGTAAAGTTGCCGAGATGATGCTGACTCACCGCAATGATTGCAGTTTTGTGTTGCATACAGGCGATGTAATTTATGTGGTGGGTTCGCAAGAGTATTATTCAACAAACTTTATTGAGCCTTACCGCGAATTTCTTGTAGGTGGCGACAACCCTAAAGGTATTTCCTATGACCGCATGGTGTTTAATCTGCCATTCTTGCCAGTACTTGGTAATCATGATTACTATGATATACCGTTAATGTACCGTTTATTTACTGGAACAACATCTTCATTGCGTCGCCTGTTGGGTCATCAACATATCGAGATTGGCTGGCATGGATCGTATCAAGGTAATGCCTATGCGCGCGCATTTATGGACTACACCCAGGCGATCGCTCCACAAGAGTTAGAACGTCATTTAGATCAGCACTATACTGCTAAAACCGACACAGGACGTTGTTTGCGTTACCAACCTGGACAGTTTACCCGTTTACCCAACCGCTATTACACTTTTCGTTATGGCGGGATTGATTTTTTTGCTTTAGATTCCAATACCTTTAATACGCCATCCCCCTTACCTGAAACTCAAGAGGGGGAAATTTACCGCCGGGAATTGGTTCATCGTCGTCAGGAAATAGATCGAGAAGAATTGCAGATTTTGGGAATATGCGATCGCCTCAATCCAGATAAACCCACCGAAGCCGAACAACTCGATGACCTAAGTGCCAAACTCGACCAAATTAACGAGATAAAAATCGACATAGAGAAACAACTGGCATCTCATAAAATGACTGCCATCGATTTTGAACAACTCGACTGGTTGCGAAGCAGGCTGATCGAATCTTGGAATACCTCCGAGGTGCGCGGACGTGTTATTTATTTCCACCATCCGCCCTACGTTACAGAAGCAACCAAGTGGCATCAAGCACAAACCTTGGCGGTTCGCCACCGCTTGCGCTGGGTGTTTGAACAAGTGGCTGAAACTCTTGGTTCCCTAATAAAAGAGCGCTCAATAGTTGATTTGATTTTAAATGGTCACGCGCACTGTTTAGAGTATCTCCGCACAGCTGATACCGGATTTGCTGATTCTAATATTAACTGCATTATCTCTGGTGGTAGTGGTCATCGTCCTCGCTATCAACGGCAAGGAAGCACTGAGTTGATGGAGACTTTTGCTGAAATTAAAGGTAAACCCACTCGTAAAGTTGCAGATTCGTTGCTTTATGTTGGTCGCCATGACTACAATTCCCAGAACCGTCTGCCTTACTCATCTGTGCGGATTGATGTTCTGGATGGTTGTCCACCCAAGTTTATTGTCAGACCTTTGGTAGTAGAGCGGATTGGGGAAGAGTGGTATAACCGCGAACTTGAACCCTTTGTGATTTAGATAGCTAAATTGAATAACGATATTTTTATGGTGCAGTAATTACTGCCACTGGACAATCTGCTTTACTCAAAATTGCATCCACTCCGTGACCGAAGAAAACGCGACCCGTAACCATTCGGATATTACTTCCGATAATAATTAAGTTTACTTCATTGGTTTGGGCAAACTTGAGGATTTCCCTTTCTGGGCTGTTTCCTTGAAGAATATAGGTTTTGGTCAAACTTGCCGCTACTAGCTAAACCTGAAACCACAGAAAGTAAAATCCAGCCGATGGTGTCGTCAGTCATCCCAGCAGCTAAGGTAACTTGACCGTTCAGGAACATAGCTTTGGTCATCAACTTATTTTCGAGCGCGAACAAAGAACTTTGTAGTGTCTTCCCAAATACCTTGATCAGTTGCTAGTTTCTCAATTTCAGCTTTGTACTCAACTTGCAACTGATTTAATTGTTCTTGTGATAATTTTGACAACAAGGGATTACCTGTAAAATTTATATTAATTGCTGTTCCAGATAATCTGTTATCTTTTAAAGGGCGATAACGTCCTGATGGTTCAATCTTAATTTCGATATCTTTAAAACCTGCCTGATTGAGCAAATTGTGACATTTTTCTGGAGTCCCAAGTGGTTCAAGGAGATGTGGTAGCGATACGCCCAAAACTCTAGCGCAGATACTCTGAATAAGAGATGCCATATAAGCAGTTTCTGGAGGACAGGTAAATGCTACAAATCCTCCGGGTTTCAAGAAGCGATACCATTTTTGCAGAATAGCAAGGATGTCAGAAAAAAGTACAATTGCCTCACAGCAAAAGACAACATCAAAACTACTATCACTAAAGTTGAAATATTCTGCATCTGCCTCAATTAACTCAATGTTTTGTAATTTGGCTGCTGCTATCTTAAGTCTTGCTTGATGCAACATTCCAGGGGTCATATCAATCCCAATCACAGAGCCATCTGAACCAACTTTTTCAGCTGCGGAAATCGCAACTAAACCTGTTCCCGTCGCCACATCAAGGATTTTCTGTCCAGAATGTAGCGTCACAAATTCAAGTAGAATCTTAGCTTCTAGAGGATGGCGAGTACTTTCCTCATGGTCATAAGTAGTTCTACTGCCATAAAATTCTCTTAGTTGCTGCTTATAAATATCCATATCAGTCATAACCAAATGTCAAATTTTCTCCACTTTATAGTAACTCTTGTTGTGATATTGAGTTGCTTGCTGCTGAATCCAACCCTGACAGCACAAGCCGCGTCTTCACCAATCGGTGTTTACAAACAACAGATAATCCATAGTCCAGATGGTATCGGCAAATATTACATGGGGCGAGAAATTGCCAAAGTTATGGGATACACCGGCGCTGGCTGGCTAGAACGACAAAGCCGAGAGATGGAGGAACAGCCAAGTAAAATAGTCAGCCTCCTCAACCTAAAACCTAACGATGTAGTGGCGGATATTGGCGCTGGTACAGGTTACTTAAGCTTTCGCATTGCGCCGTTATTAACAGATGGGAAAGTGTTGGCTGTAGATGTTCAGCCAGAAATGTTAGAAATCATTGAGTTGTTTAAAAAAGAGAGGAATATTACCAATGTTGAGCCTATTTTAGCAACCCTTAGCGACCCCAACTTACCATCTGAAAGTATCGATTTGGCGTTGATGGTAGATGCTTATCATGAACTTGAATATCCCCAAGAAGTGATGCAAGGAATTGTGAAAGCACTTAAACCAAGTGGTCGGGTGGTGCTGGTTGAGTACCGGGGTGAAAATCCTTTTATTATGATTAAAAGACTGCACAAAATGACTCAAAAGCAAGTCCGCAAAGAAATGCAAGCTGTTGGTTTAGTTTGGCGTGAAACCAAAAACTTGTTACCTCAACAGCATTTAATGGTATTTGAGAAACTTGAATCTAGCGATTTTTTGACAAAATGAAGTTTGGGCAATATGTGTGTAGAAAAATATCCACTAAGTCATAATAAAATCATATTCCTTGCCAGAGCAGAAAATCATGGTAGACTTAGCACTCAAGCAGCGAATTCCTCCTTTAGAAAATGGCGATCGCCTCACTCGCTACGAATTTGAGCAACGCTATCAAGCAATGCCTCGTCATCAAAGGGCAGAATTAATTGAAGGAGTTGTATACTTGGCATCCCCGTTACGCTTTGAAAGTCATGCTGAACCACATGGTCATCTAATAGGTTGGTTGGGAGTTTATGAAGCCTCAATCCCTGGTGTGAGATTGGGAATTAAGCCAACAATCCGTTTAGATCGAGACAATGAACCGCAACCAGATGGAGTGCTATTAATAATACCAACATCTCAAGGACAATCTCGTTTGAGTGATGATGATTACATCGAAGGTGCGCCAGAACTCGTAATAGAGATAGCAGCTAGTAGTGTTGCGATAGACTTACATGACAAGAAAAAAATCTATGGTCGTAATGGGGCAAAAGAATATATTGTTTGGCAAATATTTGAAAATAAATTAAATTGGTTTAGCCTCCAACAAGGAGAATATGTGTCCTTAGAAGTGGACGCGGATGGAATTATAAAAAGTCAAGTATTTCCTGGTTTATGGTTGTCAATGTCAGATTTACTTGCTGGCAAGATGCAGCAAGTATTGGCTGTGTTGCAGTTGGGATTAAATTCGCCAGAACATCAAATATTTGTGCAGCAATTATCTGGAGAAGGAAGATAATCAAATTAATTCGTAATTTTAATTACGAATTATTAATTACGAGGCTGGCGCTTTTGGTTGCACTATCCCAAACTATCCAGCTAAGAGAATTATCTAAATCATCGGCGCTATTTGAAACTTTAAAATACAGTTTTTTTGCGCCTTTAGTTTCAATGGCAAAGTCGGCATTTTGGGCATAAACGACTTTGAAACCTTTCTCTCGCAAACAATACATCGCCCAAGCTTTTAATGATTGCTTGTATGGTTCGTGTGGAATTGGCGGTTTTGCGATCGCATCTTCGATTACTTGAAATATTTGCATTGCCTTGTTACTAAAAGTAGGTATTTTTGCTATCATCCATCATTTAATGACATTATAGTGGTGTGCAGTTCAGTGAGATACAAAAACTTTGCTGAAATGATTTGACAGCAAGGAATTTGGTGTTCTCATCTAATCGATAACCGCTATAAACACTCAAATGTAGGTTTTCAACAATTAGTGTCTATTAAGCTAAAACTGTACAACCTTGATGTAATAATTTTAGCCCTTTATTGCTTTGAATTAAGCTTGACCAAATTTAAATAATTAAATCACATTTTATGAAGAGCTTATACTGAGTAACTATTAAAAACTTATAGTGTAGTAGATTAGAAAAGTCTACCTGATTTTAAGACGCAGTGTTCGGATAAGCAAGATTAACAGTTATAAAGGATGAAAAGTAATGTACTCTAATTCTCTTGTTTCTCTTATTAGCTCTGAAGCAACTAAACAACTGAGTAAGCTTATTACAGGCAAATTACTTACAGAAACCCAGATTAAAAGTATCAGTAAACACCTTGTTGGACAGTACTTTGTTGACTGGCTTCCTACATCCCAAAAAGAGGTAGAAGCGGAACAACGTATATCTTTTGCTAAAACGCATATAACGGAAGCTGCCAAAATAATCACTAGCTTACAGGATGACCTTGAAAAGCAAGTTAAACAACTTGATTTGTTAGCAAAGGAGATTGATGAGAAAAAACAAACTGCTGAACGATATGCTGTTCTTACAAAAATAAATCAAGATGATTTTGCTGCTATCCGAGCAGAGTTGGAGGAAGCACTTAGGAATCAATTAAGAGCAGAAGCTGAAGAAGGAAAAGGTATAAGACGGGCTGTATCTTTTGGATACTGGGTTATCACTTTGATACTTGGTGCAGCCTTGGGAGCTTGGTTCCAAATTCAGCTAGAACCAAAGTTACAAGCTCCAGTTAGTCAACCGACTTCCAACCAACCTACTCAAAAACAACCTGCCTCAAAATAAGTATTCAGCCCTGGCTGCAAGCAATGGAGATTGCGGTTTCACTCAAGCATTAATTAAGATATTAAAGGTTGTTTGACATATTTATTAATACTGTAATTTTACTTGTAAAGCCTAGACAGTAAATGTTTAAAAACGACACATAATTCTTCAATGTACACTTAAACAGCTTCTGGATCGCAACGAATTTCAATCATAAAGCCATCTGGATCGTAAAAATACACACCTCTACCAGTAGGGCGAGTGACTGGGCCATGTGCGATCGCTATTTTATTTTCTCTGATCACTGTCACAGCTTGCTCAAATAACTGCGGCTCTATGTCAAAGGCGAGATGGTAAGCTCTAGTGAAAGTCTTTTCTGGATCTGGATTTGGTGGTGTTAAATCGGGTTCACCAAATAAATCCAGTATCGTCCCATCCGGGGTGATGAAGTTGGCTACTTTCCCAGATGCGACAAGTTCCACTAGAGTTGCGGGTACTTCGTCGCCTGTGAGTTCATGCAAACCCAGGATGAGACCATAAAAGGAGCGTGAAGCTTGCATATCTTTAACGTTGAGAGCAATGTGATGCACTTTACGCAAATTGCCCGGAACAAGAACACTATTCATAGATTTGGGGCTAGATAGCATAATAAAACAAAATTTACCTACAGAGATAGAAGCTCAACTTCTTTCTTAAAGTTTATTATTTATAATACAATACGGTTCAGTTAAGGCTATGCAGTGCTTGAAACAACAAACACAGGAGGATTGGTTATTGTTCCAGCACCTCTGTGTTTAACCTTTTTCGAGCGAAATTTTGATACAGGCTTTTTCACAACCCTTGGGTTGTTTCTATGAACCCTTTCAGGTAAAAGTTGGTCAAGAATCTCCACTGTTAACCAACTAAAAAAAAGGGAAGTTCTTGTGGTTGTAAGCGCTGGAATTTGGGAAGGGCGCGACGAACAACTCGTAATGTTCCTGTGAAACTTACACGTAAGGGTGAAATGTTTGCGTTGCTTGCAGCTTGAAAAATTAACAACCGGATAGCCCAATG
>NZ_WBKM01000321.1 GCF_015714725.1 Nostoc sp. WHI | reverse complement strand
ATGGGCAACCAAATTTCTTCAATATTTATGTAATTTAAAGACAAAAATCTTTGAATCCTTTTTCTTCTACTTTCAAAAAGTATGGGGATAGGTAAAGCAGTAGCGAGTGTTTCAATGCTAACAGTTTTAATAGATTGTAATAAATTTATCAGGATTTTTAGTAATAAATATTCTGCACGTCCCAATTCTCGCTTGAGGTTTGTTTCGTAGAATTCAGGTAATATTATCATTAAATAGAGCTTGTTGCGAATGAATGCTCTTTTTGTTTTACCACAAATTGCTACACTCTTTGTAATATAAGCATTCTAGACCATTTTGTCCCCCTGCAAGATTTAACTGTTGTTGTAATTGCTCCACAGATTCAGCAGTGACAGCAAGGCGATGTTCAAAATGCGATCGCCCCGTACTAGCAGTAAAACAAATGTCTGCCAGAGACAATTCCGGGTGCGGTGCTAAAAAAGCTTCATAGCGCTGGGCTAAATCTTGCAAACCCTGCTCACTCTTTGCCGAAAGACTCAACAAGTGTAAAGGGCGTTCAATACTATCTTTTAAATTTTGAATTTGTAAAGGTGCTTCCTCGACAATGATATGACCATTAGTACCGCCGAAACCAAAAGAACTAATGCCTGCCAAACGAGGTTCTGTACTCACAGTCCAAGGTTGAAGTTCTGTGGGGATCGCAAAAGGTGTCCCACTCAAGGAAATGTATGGATTTAACTCTTTAAGATGCAGATGCGCCGGAATTTGTTTATGCTGTAGTGCTAGTACTACCTTGAGTAAGCTAGCCATCCCAGCCGCAGCTTCCAGATGACCAATATTTGTTTTGACTGAGCCAATCAAACAAGGCTGCTCGGTGCTGCGTCCCTCTGCAAGCACTGCTTTTAGGGATCTAACTTCAATCGGATCTCCCAAGGATGTACCAGTTCCATGAGCCTCAACATAACTAATTTGCGCTGGCTCTACTCCGGCATTTTCGAGAGCTTGGCGAATTACAGCCTGTTGGGAAGGACCATTGGGAGCAGTCAATCCATTACTCAGACCATCCTGATTAATTGCCGAACCTCTGATGACTGCTTGAATGCGATCGCCATCTCTAACAGCGTCTGCCAGACGCTTCAGCACAACAATACCGCATCCTTCGCCGCGAACATAACCATCAGCACTAGCATCAAAGGTCTTACAATGACCGTCTGCTGCCATCATCCGAGCTTGGGAGTAGATAATGGTCTGCTGTGGTGACAACATTAAGCTAACTGCTCCAACCAGACATAAATCTGACTCTGCATTTTGCAGACTACGACAGGCTAGATGTATCGCCACTAAAGACGAAGAACAAGAAGTTTCAATCGCCAAACTTGGGCCGCGCAGATTGAGCAGATAAGAGAGGCGATTTGCAGCAATACCAAGTGTATTACCCGTGCCATCGTAGGCATTGATGCGGTCTAAATCCTTGGAAACCAGAATTCCATAATCATAGTTGCCAATTCCAATAAAGACTCCTGTCTGACTACCAGAAAGATTGGAAGGTGCAATTCCGGCATTTTCCAAAGCCTCCCAAGCAACCTTCAGAACGACTCTTTGTTGGGGATCTATCCGCTCTGCCTCGCGGGGCGAAATACCGAAAAAGCTGGGATCAAAACCATCTACTCCTTCGATAAATCCGCCATAACGAGTACTCATTTTTCCAGGTGTGGCAGGTTCGGGATCGTATAAACTATCCACATCCCATCGTTCCGTAGGGATTTCGGATATAGCATCAATACCGTGATGCAAAAGATGCCAGAAAGCCTCCGGACTACTAGCGCCAGGAAAGCGACAGCCAATACCGACAATAGCTATGGGTTCCACTTAATAAGTCCTCAACACTTGTGTATTGCTGCTTTATATGATTGAAGGTGCGATCGCTCTAAGCAGTAACAGAGCTAGCGAACTGCTTAAAGGCTATTTGATTGCGTTTGACTGCCTTCTCTATCGATCCACCCTCAGCCATCACGCGCATTTCGCGGTTAACTGGCCATAGGTATTCAAGATGACCGAAGAAGCGTTTCAAATCATTCAGCAGAGTTTGTTGATATTTGAGATTGACATGGAAACCTTCGTGTTCTTGACACAAGCACTTTTCCATCCAATGAAGTGCTTCTTCCTGGGACATTTTATTAAATAGAGGAGATGTCAGCAGTCGATAATACGAAGGCATGAAATTGACATCATCTCGGAATGTGGCTGGTAGCGCCCCAGACAGTCCGCCCAAAAGCCCTCGTTGTAACAAATAGATAACAGCATTAGACAGTAGCTTCTCGTACACTGTTGGGTTGGGGAAATCCTTATATACCTCTTGGGCAATGGTTTGAGACATTGTGGTGTGGAAGGATTCATCCAACAAGTGATAATAAGATACAGCGATCGGATCGGGGATAAATTCACCTTTTTTATCCAGATCCCTGAACTGTTTGTAGTAGTGGTACTCGTATGTTTTTAACGACATATTTGCAACCATCCGCACCGAGTAATATTGAGCTGCTAAGAAGGGAGAACTACCCCAATTCAAACTCAAGTATTTAAATGCCGAGGGAGATGCAGTGAGTCCAGCCAGTCCACCGGTTGTTGTCGGAATTGAGTCACCTTTTTCGTTCAAGTACTGGGAATAGTAGTCCCCTTTACCCGGATGCATCAGTTTGGTGAGAAAGCGAAAGGTGGAATTCTGAAGTGCTTCTTTATTGGGAAGTTCTGGTAATTTGGATAGCAGATTATTGTTAGTCTGATTATTCAACTTTTTATGGAGAGGATTACCAAGGGACTCTTTACCCAATAAAGCAATCTTCGTCTTATAACCAATTTTATGGAAAGTGTTGATGTGGTAGCGTTCTTGACTGGTTTCAAAGTCTAGCTCTTGACAAAGAGTTTCATATCCCCCAACGTGAGCAAAAACACCGGATGTGATTTGGTTGTAGAGCATGGTATTTGCTTCAGCAGACGCAGTATGCTGATACTGCCCTACCCAGTAAAGATGGTTAAGAGCTAATTTTTGTGCCTGAGAAGCTTGTTCGTAGAGAGGGGTGCCATATAGAGTAGAAAGCTCGGGATCGCCCCAGAAATAATTATCGTTGCGGCTATAGTCAAAGTTTTTGCCCAGAGCTTCTATTTTCTCAGTGTAGTCAGATTCTTTGTTGTTATGATATGTTTTATCGATAACTTGAAAATGCTTCTTTTGTTTTTCCACTGGGACATTGAAAACTTTAGGTTTCTCATTCAATAAATTAGCTGTAGTCACGATTTTGCTCCTAAATCAAGTTTTTTCAAGTGAATCAAGCAAGATAGATTTCAAAGTCTTCAATTCAAATCGGCACTCAAATGTTTAACAAGACCTTCGATGGTTGGGTAATCGTAAAGTAAGGTGGGATCAACGTCGTATCCTAACCAATCTCCTAAGTCACCAGTTAAACCAATCGCTGCGGAAGAATCTAAACCATAGCGATCAAAAGGAATTGTAATATCAACTTCTTCGGGATCAACTTCTAGCAGTTCACCTAGATAAGAGATTGTCCAAGCTTGGATGTCTGCTGCTGTCCGTATCTGATTGGATGCATCGGTTTTGTTAATCTCTGAAACTTTAGACATGATGTTCACTTCAAGATTCTGCGTTTCCATTGTTTAATCTTTCGTTATGTATTGATGAGGATGTCTACTTTCTGCAATAAGATTGTTACAAGTTGAATGAGGTAACTTCTTTCGCCATCTTCTGCTTTTGATCTGAGTCATAAAAGCCGATTTTGTGAAGACGTGAGTTTGTTCATAGCTGTTTACCTGATGTTAATTGTCCTAACATAGAATCAACATCGGCTTGTAGATGCATAAACTTAGATTTATTCTGAGGATTCTCACTCCAATCCTCTACTACCTCTAAATTTCCCGAAAGAAATGCACTTCGACAGGCTTGACGACGAATCTTGCCACTAGAAGTTTTAGGAATACTTCCAGTCTTGACAAGTACGGTAGCGAAAACTTCTAACCCGTGGTGTGTGGTTACTGCTTGTCTGAGTTGTGCTATGACTTCTTGAACGTTTAACTTTCGCAGATAACTGCGTTCTACCTCCTGAACAATAACTAGTCGTTCAGAATTCTTGAAATCAACGGCAAATGCTGCTCCACAACCGACTCGTAGAGATGGGTGACTTTCTTCAGCAGTCAGTTCAATATCTTGTGGATAATGATTTTGCCCTCTGACGATAATTACATCTTTGAGTCGCCCTGTTATAAACAACTCACCATCTTGCAAAAATCCTAAGTCTCCAGTGCGAAGAAAGGGGACTGATGTTGGACTATCGCTAACACCGGGATCAGCTAAATATGCACAGAAAGTTTTCTCTGTCTCCTCAGGTTGATTCCAATAACCTTGAGCAACACTCGGGCCTGCTACCCAGATTTCTCCTACTTGCTCAGGAGCACATATCGTTAAGGAATGGGGATCAACAATGACGATCTTCTGATCAGTAGGACTTTGCCCACAACCTACTAGCGTCTGGGTATCTCCCTGACTTTCGTGCTGCTTCACAATTTGGTTTTGCTCTAATGCTGCTTTTTCTACGTTGCAAGTGATTGGTAAAGCTGTTTTTTCACCCCCGGTTACTATCAGAGTGGTTTCTGCCATACCGTAACAGGGATAAAATGCTTCCTTGCGGAAGCCACAAGGTCCAAAAGTAGAAGCAAAATGCTCCAAAGTCTCAGCCCGCACAGGTTCAGCACCAGTAAAGGCAACCTCCCAAGTGCTGAGATCGAGAGTTGCTAATTGTTCAGATGTCACCTTGCGAGTGCAAAGATCATAAGCAAAATTTGGCCCCCCACTAGTTGTAGCTTTGTAGTGAGATATTGCTTGCAACCAGCGAATTGGTTTTTGGAGAAACTCTACTGGAGACATCAGAATGCAAGGAACCCCTAAATATAAGGGCTGCAACACATTTCCAATGAGTCCCATGTCATGAAAAACAGGCAACCAACCAACAACAATAGTTTTATCTGTATGTCCGAAAGCTTTTTCGATCATCCGCTCGTTATGCATCAGATTACCATGAGTGATCATCACTCCCTTTGGTGTCCCTGTAGAACCGGATGTGTACTGGAGGAAAGCTAGGGTATTGCCGTTGAGTTCTTGCGGTTGCCATGCTTGCGCTACATCACTACTCAAATTATCAGTAGCTAGCCAATGCAATCCAGAAATTTCTAAATCCTCTTGATTAAAGCTAGTCTGGAGGCTATACAAAAGAGATGTGGAAGTAAGTACAATCTTGGCTTGGGCATCTGCTGCTATTGCCTGCAACCTAGATAACTTTTGATTTCGTCTGGGTGGATATGCAGGAACAGCAACAACGCCAGCATATAAACATCCAAAGAAAGCAGCAATAAAATCTAGACCCGGTTGATATAGAAGTAAAGCACGTTCACCAACAAAATTTAGAGACTGGAGACTAGCTGCGATCGCTTGTGCTTGTATATGTAGCTCTTTATAAGTCACAAATGCTGCTTCCGTTTGTGTACTTTGTAAAAAACTATAAGCTTTCTGTTCAGATTGATTTTGTGCTCTGTAACTCAACAATTCAACTAACGTTGAAAAATGGTGCTGTATTATCAAGTTATTAGAATAACTAATCATTCAATGCTCCTCTATGGGATTACATTTATTTCTGTAAGGCAGACATTTTAATTAAACTGGCCAAAAATTTTGAATATTAGCAGTTTGTTCAGCCTTTTTTAAAATGCTTATACTAAGAAGAATAATTTATCTAATTTTGCAACTCTTAATGATTTTATAACCCATGTTTGCAAAATTAATTTTTTATTTTCTATGTTTAGACTACAGTAATTTTTCTGATAAGTCAACAAAATTTCTAAATACACTCAAGACTCTGAACATACAAGCAATATAGCTTTTCAGATGATTAGAAAATGAAAAGTTACAGCGCAAAATCAAACATAATAACAAGTTCAGGTTATTGTGTTTAAATGTAATTTTCTCAATTTACTGCGGATTTCAACTTAGGTAAGCAGAAACAAAATAAGTCTCAAAGACAGGTATAAAGACTTTTAAAGTTATAGGTTTTCACTCTAAACGCTCAGACTTTACTCTTGAGTTCGGCTGTGAAGTTATTTTCAAGAAGCTTTTTTATTATTCGCCAATTTATCTTTAAATCATGATTTTGAAAAATTTTTGCTGTTCA
Organism: Nostoc sp. WHI; assembly: GCF_015714725.1. GTDB lineage: Bacteria > Cyanobacteriota > Cyanobacteriia > Cyanobacteriales > Nostocaceae > Nostoc. Next base: position 3,932 of record NZ_WBKM01000321.1, on the reverse strand, counting down.
CAACATAGGATTGGAGGTACATAGATCAGTAATTTGCCAAGTGTCAGATTACCTAACCTAAGTTGCCAGGGCAAACGCATCTAAATTACTCTTGATCACAACGAAGGTCAAGAACCAACGAAAAAATCAGGGTTTCGCGTTTGATTATTTTTTATGCCCCAAAGCGATGCCTGCGGCGAGCTACGCCAACGCCTAAAATTTTCGCAACAAGCAAGAGTTAATGACATTAATTTTGACTCTATTGAGAATAGATTTTTCTTATTGACATGATGCGGCCGCCCTGCCTAAGTTGCTAGTAACGCAAGGCAGAACTCAAAATTCAAAATGAATGCAGCGTAAGCGTTTCATTCATTTTGAATAGGTAGTTTATTTCCGCTTGATTTTTAGGAAGAGTATGTGTTGTAATTGTAATTGGTTTTAATTGATGGCGAAGAGCCGTTGCATAAAAGTGCTACATCTAATTCTGAATTTCTCTTGGCCGAGATTTTGCAGAAAAGCGCATAGCAAGTTACCCCCAAAGGTTAGTTTTTTTGCCTCCTGATAAAACAACCACTAAGCTGGAATAATCCCTCTAGCAGTTTCGGAAACTGGGGGATATATTCCACTTTGGTCAGACCCTTAAATCAAAAATAACTAGCACTTAGGTCTATGAAGTACCTATTTGCACAGGAGAATGTTTGAGAAGGGAGATTAGTAAAGTTGATCAATTAAGCAAGTCAAATTTTTTATCCTATGATTAGCATATTTTGTTAATGCTTTCTACTAAAACCTGACTTTTCACGGTAAGTTCTCAAGCTCCCAAAAAGCGTGGCTTTTTTCACAGGCTAATTCTCAATAAATTTAAGTTAATGAAAATAGCCAACGGAGAAATCAGGGCTTGGGAAAGCATCAAAATGACCTTTTCTACATACAGTGAAAAGTCAGCTACTAAAACCACTAACAACAATACAATTATTTTTCGTTTAAAGCAAGACTTTTTTAGTCATAAATACTATTTCTATTTCTATAAAATTCAGTTTTTAATGAAACATAGAAAACGCACATTTTTTTAAATTTTTGATATTTTTTTAAACTTTAACTTTGCTGGATAGTTCTTATAAGCCTGTGTCTATATAGCTTTCAAGCTTTATGTGAGCTTCTGTTACTTCTGACTTTTCACGGGATGTGGAATAGCAAGTGGTTCGCGATAGATTATCGCGAACCACTTGCTATTCTTTATTATATTTGGAGGTTTCTTCGACTAAATCTTTTAAACCCTGTTTAAGAGTCTCAATCGAACGATCTAAAGCTTCAATTTTAGTCCTTGCAGTAATTTGTTCAATGGCATCTATGTAAGCTTGACTACCAGCCTTACCTAAATGCTTGTACTTGGAAAGCTTACCATCACTCCGAGTCGGAAATATTGGTGTTGTAGCATGTAGTTTATAGTACCAATAAAATTCTTTACGCCCCTTTGCTAGGTAACGAGCTACCCTACAACTAGGTGGCGCAATAGGCATTGAATTGTGTATGGCAGCGACTTCAAGTTCAAGACGCTCCAACATGTCGATAACTTTGTCTATACGCGATTGTAAATCCTCTTGGGCTATAGTTTTCCGGTCTTTCGGCATAAAATCAACATTCCGCGATTCGCGACTGTTTGTCGCGAACCATATTCCTCTATAACTTTGTTGAGTAACTAAAATCAATATATTCATTTTAGATTTTCATGTAGCAACCAACCTTGGCACAAGGTTTCTAATTCCAACCAACCTCGCCACAAAACTTGTATTCCAATAGGGCTATTCTTCCTATGTTCTAAGTATCCGCCGAGACGTGCAATTGCTCTAATTGCCCAGTCAACTGTAAGCTGTATCTGCTTTTTTTGTTTGGGTGGAGTACTAGCAAGTAGCACGTCCATTTGTATTTTTGTTAACACCAATTCTGCTGAACTGTGCGGGGAATTCCGGTGTAAATAAGTCATTCGCAGTAATTGTGCCGCAATCACTGTTAAAAAACCTAACATTGTTGACATACTCTCCCCTGCCAAGCGGTAACTTTCCGCTTTACAGCCAGATTTGAGGATTTTGTGATCCTCTTCTATCCGCCAGCGATACGTATACCACCGAAGGATTTGAGATGCTTCTGCCTGTGTTGTTACTAACTCGCTTGTCAGTAGCATCCACGTAACTGGTTCGCATCCGTCTGGCACATTAATCTCTGTCGCAAAGAGTGCGTAAACGTTAAAATTACCTGACTTTTTTAATCGAGAAGGAGGATTTATTGATACTGGACAATACCTGATTTCTAAAGTTGCAGTTCTTTCTTTTCGCTTTTTAGTTTCAGGTAATTCAACCTATGAATACAAACTGCACTTTTTGGGATGTTACATACTCCCATAAATAAGAGTTTTCTCCTTCTAAGCAACGATTGTGAGCGGCTCTGACAACTACACCTGTATTTTTATTTTTACGTTGAAGTGCGAATACTTCTGCAATATCTCCTTCACGGTCAAAGACATGAATCACTCTCGTGAGTAGTCCACCATCAGGCATTTCTAAACCCTTAAATAATTTGTTGACTTTTTGAAAAGCTTCAACCCATCGATAAGATTCTTTCTCCTTAAAAGCTCTATTCTTGGCGATTAAACGTTCTTTTTTTAACCGCTTCTTTTTTGCCGTAGATGTTTCCCCTGGTGGTGGAGATGCTTTGTGTTGTCGATGCCACAATTTCTCCCATAATAGTCCTAGTGGCTGACCAAAGTCTGGGTCTAGTGCTAAAGAACTATTGTTATATTAGTCCGTTCCCACCATTACCTGTAGGCCCATAATCATCTCTTTTTTCTAATATTTTTTTGTAATCAAGATAAGTTGTATCACCTACAGCTAATACTATTGGTATGCCATAAATCTGCTTAGAAGTCTGTTTAAAAGATGGCTGGGTCAATTTCTCAAAAGTTGTTTTGGGGTTAGAAAAGAATTCGTAACCACGTTTTAGATCACTAGCGCTTTTAAATATTTGTGATAAAGGCTCACCATATTTTACTTTTAAAGCCTCCGCAATTAACACTGCTCTGTTGGTCAGACGTTTGTCACCAAAATCACAATTGCGGTACGGGTTCGCTTCTAATAGTTTCATTTGCACCCCAAAATACTACACTACAAGCACCTTACATTAGAGGACGCAAATCATCTTAAGTTCAAAGGATTGGTTCGCGATAGATTGTCGCGAACCAATCCCCTTTTCCACATCCCGTGAAAAGTCAGATTTATGGTTAGGTGGTTTTAGAATCAACCAAAACCTTGATGAACAGGTAGTGGCAGAAAACTCAGAAAATTCATGGCAGCATCTGTTGATAGGAGATGTTTCCTCTCATCGCAGAGACAGACTGACTTGGCAGTTTATGTGGTTCGATGATGTCGAGGATCTGGTTGCTAAAGAACCGTCACAATTTTTGCCGCCTACAAACTTTGGATAATTTTAGAACTTACGCATTGACAGAAAAGTGATACTATGCAGTAAATCCCAACTTCTGTGATAGGTGTTCTAAAATAAAGTCACGAGCTACTTGAAGAGATAAATTTCTTTGGAGTTCATACCAATTTTCAATTAACTCTTCTACCCGCATTAATTCTAATTGTGTAAAAGCTCGAATTGCGCTAAAAAAGTGAGTTCTAATTGCCTCAGATGTCCTCACCATAAATCGACCAATACCACATACTTGTTTAATCGCTCTGTGGTAGCATTCAATCCCCCAATCAGCAATTCTCATTTTGAAAACAAAAGAAGATAAAGTCCTCTTGTTTACATAGAGAACTTCTGTCTAATTATGATTTATTTGAAAGATAATCATAATAATTAACTGAAGAGAAACAATTTTAAAAATCTGCCCATGAAAAAATAGATTTCAACTTATAAATATAGCTGAAATTCCGACCTACTTTGTAAATTCT
>NZ_WBKM01000295.1 GCF_015714725.1 Nostoc sp. WHI | reverse complement strand
AATGCCCAATGCCCAATGCCCAATGCCCAATCTATGTAGACTTTCCAATTGAACCTCAAGAATTACTTTTGGGATTTCTCAACAGTACGATAGATGCCCAAGTGCGAGAGATGGCGAGTTCACAGCCTCCAATGGAAGCTAAAGCAATTGGATCTTTACCATCTGGGGTACGACAGTGGTTGCAAGCTTTAAATAGTGCATCTCATACAGTTAATGCAGATGCAATTGAAGTGGAACGACTAGAAGCGGCCTTAAAGGCTTGGACTATGCCGCTACAATACCAATTAACTCTTAAAACTCTGTTTCGTACCTGTTTTCAATTGCGTTCTCCTGAGTCTGGCGAAACAGATTGGACATTGGCGTATTTCCTGCAAGCGGCTGACAATCTAGAATTTTTAGTGGATGCGGCAACTATTTGGAATAATCCAGTTGAACGATTGGTTTATGAAAAGCGGACAATTGAGCAGCCACAAGAAACATTTTTGCGAGGTTTGGGGCTAGCTTCCCGATTATATCCAACAATAGTAGCCAGTTTTGAAACCGAATATCCCCAATATTCTCATCTCAATCCCATCCAAGCTTATGAGTTTATTAAGGCTGTTGCTTGGAGATTGGAAGACAGTGGTTTGGGAGTAATTTTGCCTCCCAGTTTAGCCAACCGTGAAGGATGGGCGAACCGTTTGGGTTTGAAAATTACTGCTGAAACCCCAAAGACAAAGCAGGGACGTTTAGGATTGCAGAGTCTACTAAATTTCCAATGGCAATTGGCAATTGGGGGACAAACTATTTCCAAAGCTGAGTTTGATAAACTTGTGGCTTTAAATAGTCCGCTAGTGGAAATTAACGGCGAGTGGGTAGAATTGCGATCGCAAGATATCAAGACAGCCCAAACTTTTTTTACCACTCGCAAAGACCAAATGGCACTTTCCTTGGAAGATGCCTTGCGTTTCAGTACAGGGGATACCCAGGTAATTGAAAAATTACCAGTGGTTAGCTTTGAAGCATCTGGGGCATTGCAAGAGTTGATTGGAGCGCTAAATAATAACCAAGCGATCGCACCTTTGCCCACACCAGCAGGCTTTCAAGGACAGTTGCGACCTTATCAAGAACGAGGTGCTGCTTGGTTATCCTTCTTGGAACGTTGGGGTTTGGGTGCGTGTCTCGCAGACGACATGGGACTCGGTAAATGCGTAGCGAATGATACTTTAGTAAATGTAAATGGACTGTTACGCACAGCCGAGACAATCTGGACAACTCACGCTGGAGAAACAGAATTTGACGGCGAGGGATTTTGGGCTAACCCCACTGAGCAATTATTAGTTAATTCCATAGATGAAAAAACTGGCAAAATTGTCCAAGCTAATGTCAAACGGTTGTATCGGCAGCAAGTCTGCGAGAAATTACGAAAAATCACGTTAGAAGACGGTAATAGTATCACTATCACTCATCGTCATAAGTTGCTGACAAGTAAAGGTTGGACAAATAACTTACAGGTGGGTGATTACGTTTGTGTACCAGGTAAAACGCTTTGGAATGGGCAACCACAAGACCCTGATTTAGTCAAGTTTCTTGCTTGGCAGATTGCCGAAGGGCATGAATTACCCAATGTGGGAAGAGTCACAATATCCCAAAAAGACACCAAAGTATTAGAGGATCTACTCCAGACTTGCCAACGCATTAAAGAGCGCTATAACCTCAAAATTAACAGTCCTAATATCTGCACCTTCCCTAACAGAGTTTCTTGTCTTCGAGTTAACAGCCAAGCCTATCGACGATTTTTAGAAGCTAAAGGTTATGTTTGGGGGAAACTATCGGCAGAAAAATCCATTCCGCCCTTCATTATGCAGGCAGACTTGGATAGTGTGCAGATATTTTTACAAAACTATTTTGATGCTGAGTCTGCCGTTGTTTTGAGTATGGGGAGTATCGAAATTGCGACAGCTTCAGCTTTACTAATTCAGCAACTTTCTGCACTGTTGCGGCGCTTCGGCATCTGGTTACGAATATCGTCCAAACTGAAGTGTGCCACTAATGGAACTTGTACTTTACGCACCTACTATATTGGTGTAATTGGTGGAAATTCTGCCCGCAGATTTTTGCAAGAAATCGGTTTTAGTAACTCAGAAAAACAGCAGAAGTTAGAGCAAATTTGTCAATTGGAAAGCAACACAAATATTGAAGGAATTCCTGCTTCTGATATTGTTGCCCAAACAGTCAGAACAACGGGACTACCGTTGCGGCATTTTGGGATGCATAACACTGTTTATATTAATGGCTCACAGCAATTTTCTAAAGATAGTTTACAGCGAGTAATAGCAGGGATGAACCGCATGATTAGCGGAGAAGCCCAAGAGCAATATAAGTTACTAAAACCTTCCAAGTGGACAACTCAAACTTTGTCAGCCTATGGCAACCTAGATGTAGAACAGTTGAGCTTAAACAGACAGTCTTTGCAATGTCTTCTCGACCAAGAGGTATTTTATTGCCGGATAGAATCAATAGAGGACATAGATTATGATGGATGGGTTTATGACTTTGAAGTTAGTGAACATCATAATTTTGTTGGTAACAATATTATTTGCCATAACACTGTCCAATTCATTGCTTTTCTGCTGCACTTAAAAGAACAAGATGCACTAGAAAATCCAACTCTATTGGTTTGTCCAACTTCTGTTTTAGGCAACTGGGAAAGGGAAGTCAATAAATTTGCACCAAGCCTGAAAATTTTGCAATATCACGGTGACAAACGACCGAAAGGAAAGGCGTTTTTAGAATCAGTTAAAAAGCATGATTTAATCGTCACCAGCTACTCACTTCTTCATCGAGATATTAAGTCATTACAAAATGTCTCTTGGCAGATAATTGTTTTAGACGAAGCCCAGAATGTGAAAAATCCAGAGGCGAAGCAGTCAAAAGCAGTACGAGAATTATCAGCTACATTTCGCATTGCATTGACGGGGACACCAGTAGAAAATAGACTGCAAGAATTATGGTCTATTTTAGATTTTCTGAATCCAGGATATTTAGGCACTAAACAATTTTTTCAGCGTCGATTTGCTATGCCAATTGAAAAGTATGGAGATACGGCTTCTTTGGCTCAGTTACGTTCATTAGTGCAACCATTTATACTGCGGCGATTGAAAAGCGATCGCGACATTATTCAAGACTTGCCAGATAAGCAAGAAATGACCGTATTTTGTGGTCTTACTGGTGAACAAGCAGCACTTTATCAACAAGTTGTAGAAGCATCTTTAGCAGAGATAGATTCTGCTGAAGGATTGCAACGTCGAGGGATGATTTTGGCTTTACTAATCAAACTCAAACAAATCTGCAATCACCCAGCCCAATATTTGAAACAAGCGACATTGGAGCAACATAACTCAGCCAAACTTCTGCGGTTAGAAGAGATGTTAGAAGAAGTTTTAGCAGAAAACGATCGCGCTTTAATCTTTACACAATTTGCTGAGTGGGGTAAGTTACTTAAACCTCATTTAGAAAAACGATTAGGACGAGAAATATTCTTTTTATATGGCAGCACTAGTAAAAAACAACGAGAGGAAATGATCGACCGTTTCCAGCACGATCCTCAAGGCCCTCCAATTATGATTCTTTCTCTAAAAGCGGGAGGTGTAGGACTGAATTTAACACGAGCAAATCATGTATTCCACTTTGATAGATGGTGGAATCCAGCCGTGGAAAATCAAGCCACGGATAGAGTATTTCGGATTGGTCAAACCCGGAATGTGCAAGTACATAAATTTGTTTGCACTGGCACTTTAGAAGAAAAAATTCATGACATGATTGAAAGCAAGAAACAACTAGCTGAACAAGTTGTGGGTGCTGGCGAAGAGTGGTTAACTGAAATGAATACAGATCAACTCCGCAACTTGCTACTACTTGATCGCAGTGCATTAATTGACGATGATGCAGAATAAGTTCGTAGTAAGGACTTTAGTCCTTGTATTGAGCGATAAATCGCTCACTACGAACCTAGTAAAATTAATGAGACAGACTACTAAGTTAAATATGTGATATTAGTGAAAAATATTACACCTTCTTCTTTAGCCTGTGCCATCATGTTAAACCACTTTGCTCACGGTTATGCATTGTTAATTGGGATTGGCACAACAGCCGAATCCCGATGGTCATTGCCTGTCACAGTTAAAGATGTGCAAGCCCTAAAGACGGTGCTAATCGACCCAAACTTGTGTGCCTATCTGGACGATTCAGAACATATTCGCTTATTGCAGAATGAGCAGACGACGCGCAGCGCAATTTTGGATGGATTAACGTGGTTAGAGGAAAAGGCTGCTGCTGATAAAGATGCAACAATTGTAGTTTTTTACTCTGGGCATGGGTGCTTTGACTTATCAAGTCAGTGCTATTATCTGCTCCAACATGACTTCAATTCCACAGACATAGCTAACACCGCTCTGTCTGCCCAAGAATTTACTCAAGCTTTGCGGCAGATTCAAGCAAAGCGGTTGTGGGTGGTAATTGATAGTTGCCACGCCGAAGGTATGGCTACTGCTAAGGGAGAACTACCTGCTGACTTTATCGCTACGGCATTGCCCAAGGGGGTAATCGATGCCTTGAAGCAGGGCGAAGGACGGGCGGTGTTTACTTCCTCTAGGGGCAATCAGCGTTCTTACATACGTCGTGATGGAACCATGAGCCTCTATACTTATCATCTAATTGAGGCATTGCGGGGAGCGGCTAATCAACCAGGGGATTCCAAAGTCATGCTCTCAAACCTGATCAATCATTTGGGTAAAACCGTGCCAGAGAGCGCTAAAACCCAACGTCAGGCAGAACAGACTCCGTTTTTTGATACGGCGATGGAAGATTTTCCTATTGCCATGCTGCGGGGAGGGAAGGGACTGCCAAATTTAACCCCAGTCTCGGACTTGCCTAAAATTATGACTGATCAAGAAGTGGTAACACCTGCACTAGCAAGAGCAAAACGAGCGTTAGCATTTTTGGAAGAACAAGCTGCTTCCTTTGGAATTCGGATTCCAGTGGATTTGCAGATTGAATTGGAAGAGAAACGCCGCCAGGTAATTGAATTAGAGTCCCGGCATCAAAGAACAGGATTGGATTAAGCAAATATAGCCCAATACGCATATTTAGTGTTCGGATATCTCCCAAATCCCCCTTAAAAAGGCTTGCTCATATCTCTTTTACCCCTTTTTTAAGGGGGTCGCCGGAGGCGGGGGGATCTTAACCCAAGCGTATTAAAATATAGCCGACGATGATTTTTCTCGTTTCAAGTTCTGAGCATGAAGTTCCGAGTTCTGAGCATGAAGTTCCGAGTTCTGAGCACGAACTGCCAAGTTCTGAGCACAAACTGCCGAGTTCTGAGCACAAACTGCCGAGTTCCAAGCACAAACTGCCGAGTTCTGAGCACGAAGTTCCGAGTTCTGAGCACGAACGTCCGAGTTCCGAGCATGAACTTCCGAGTTCTGAGCACGAACGTCCGAGTTCCGAGCATGAACTGCCGAGTTCTGGAGGATACTGTGAAAGACTAGAGTTGCTCCACAGGCTTTTGATCCCCCCAACCCCCCTTAAAAAGGGGGGCAAGAGAGTTTCTTGAAGTCCCACTTTTTAAGGGGGATCTCTATGTTTGGTATTAGATTTATTTTTTATATAACTTTATGGATAATCAAGAAGCACTACAGCGAACTCTCAACCGCGCTTGTCGCGCCCTCCAGATATTAGAGGAGGAAAAAGCTAGTTTTGGGATTCGAGTTCCAGTAGATTTGCAAATCGAACTGGAGGAAAAACAAAAAGAAGTCACTAGCTTAGAGGCGCGATTAAGCCAGTTACAGGAAAAGCACCCAGCAAGTGTGCCCGATAATCTGCCCCGCTATAACGATGTGTTTGTGGGACGGAAACAAGAAATCGCTCGTTGTTTGGAGGCACTTTCACCAGAGGAACGCGGTTGGGGTGTGGCGATTGATGGTATTGGTGGCATGGGTAAAACGGCGTTGGCGCTGGAGGTAGCACACGATGCCCGTAAGCAAGCCTTGTTTGATGCCTACCTGTTTGTTTCTGCCAAGACTACCTGGCTCTCATCTGAGGGAGTGCGGGAAGAAACCCTTGCCCTGTCTTCCCTCGATAGCTTCTGCCGGGAATTTGCCAAGGGGTTGGGACAAACAGATATTGTGAAAATGACTAATTCCACAGAACGCCGCCGTGCCCTTCTCGATGCACTGCGGGGACGGCGCACTCTGTTGATTTGGGACAACTTGGAAACCTTGAATGCAGAAGAACGCGAGATGATTGGCGAGTTTTTGCGGAAACTGCCTACCCCCAACAAAGCGATCATTACCAGCCGCCGCCGCACTGGGGAAAGCGCTCTCACCATCCGCTTAGATCGTCTCTCAGAGGCAGAAGCTTTGGAATTAATGCAGGCGAAGGGGCGATCGCACACCCATCTAGCCCAGGAACTAAACGCCACGAAGCCAGAGATATTGACCGCTTTATATGAAGCGTCTGGTGGCAATCCCCTAGCGCTGGATTGGACATTAGGACAGGTGGCACACAAAGGCTACTCGATCAGTGTTGCCTTAGAGCGGTTGCGGAATGCCGCCAAATCTCGCGATCTCTATGGGTTTTTGTTTGCCGATGCTGCCAAAACTCTCTCTGAAAGCGATCGCACAGTGTTGTCTGCCCTAGTTGTATTCCTGACACCAGCAAAAACCGCAGCACTGGCAGATGCTACGGATTTGGCCATAACTGAGATCCAAGTTTCTTTAGAGCGGTTGGTAACTCTATCTTTGGTAAATGACTTGGATGGAGAACGGTTTGGACTGCACCCCCTCACTCGCACATATATCCGGGCAGCTGTGGGCGGAACGGATACTGTTGGGACTGCACCCCTAAGTGGAATTTGGTTTGATTCTGGCGCCCAACGCAAAGTTCTCCGCTACTGGGTGGACTTTGCCCAGAAGTACGGGGGTTACGACAAAGATGCCTACAAAACCTATGACAAGCTGGAAGCCGAGTGGCAGAACTTAGAGGGCGTGGCGACAACCCTGCGGGAGATGGCTGGTATCCCCGGTACGTTGAAAGACTCACAGGCTGCTCAGATGCTCATAGATTTGGAAAACGCTTTGTATAACTTTCTCTTCTTTCGAGGCTACTGGGATGAGCGGGTGCGCCTGAGTGAGTGGCGATATCAGGCAGGAAAGGCGCTGAGTCAGTGGAGTGATGCTGGTTGGGGAGCCTATAATGTTGCCTGGATTTACTACAATCGCGCAGAGACAGATCGGGCAGCAAGTTGGGCGGCTCAGATGGCAGAAGCGATGGAGCGGGGCGGCAACCGTCGGGACAAGGGTGTTGCAATTCGGTTGCAAGGAGTGATTGCAGAGCAACGCCAGGACTGGGCAGAGGCGGAGCGGCTGTACCAGGAGGCGTTAGCAATTTACCGAGAGTTGGAGGATGAAGAATGTGAAGCGATCGTCCTCAACGATCTGGGAGGAGTTACGCGAAAGCAGGGACAATATGATCGCGCCGAGTCTTACTACAAGCAAGCATTAGCGATAGAAGAAAAACGAGAAGATAAACAAGGACAAGCAATTTACTGTAATAACTTAGGACTTCTCGCCCTTAACCGCGATCGCTCTACAGAAGCCAGCCTTTGGTACGAGCGTGGGTTAGCCTTAGCGCAGGAAGTGGGACGACAAGATTTGGTGGCTAGCGCTCAAGTGGGGCTGGCGCTAGTTCTGGAAGAGGAGGGACACTACACAGATGCGCTACCTTTGGCACTGGCTGCTCTGGAAATCCAAGAGCGCCTGCGCGCTCAGGACTTGGATTGGACGCGCCAATTAGTTGAGCGGTTGCGGGGCAAGGCGGGGATTGAATAATTCGTAATTCGTAATTCGTAATTCGTAATTAATTTAAGGTTTTACGTCCCAGTGTCAGATTCCCAATCTGTAGGCGTATATTTGCGAAACTGATATGCTCCCAACGATAAACGTCATAGTTTGAGATATAGCGGTTTGCAGTTGAGTCCAATACAGACCTAACCCCCAACCCCTTCCCTACGAGGGAAGGGGAGTAAGATTCAAAGCCTCTCTCCTTGTAGGAGAGAGGTTTGGAGAGAGGTCAAAACTGTACTTTACCCAAGCGAGAACCGCTATAACTGTCACAAAATGATACCAACCCATTCATTCCATATTTTAAATTGACTTATGACTGATTACACATTACAAGCAAGCCGCGAATGGTGGTCACAACAATGGCTAGATTTGCTAGATTCCTATCGCTTTAAAAAGCGTTTAGAACGTGCAAGAAATTATTCTCGTCAAGGAAATGTTTTGAGCATCGAATTTAAAGGTGCGAAAGTATTGGCTAGGGTGCAAGGTAGTGAAGTAGAACCTTATAAAGTTTCCCTTTCCCTTGAACCATTTAGCGATGAACAGTGGAGTTATATAATTGAAACCATGTCCCAAAGGGCAATTTTTGCTGCCAAGCTACTAGCAGGAGAAATGCCACAAAACATTGAAGAAGTGTTCACAGCTAATGGTCTTTCGATATTTCCTTTTACCCTTGGCGATGTCCAGAGTAAATGCTCTTGCCCTGATAAAGTAAATCCTTGTAAACATATTGGTGCAGTATACTATCAGTTAGGCGATCGCTTCAGTGAAGACCCCTTTGTATTATTTCAATTGCGCGGACGTACCAAAGAGCAAATTATCAGCGATTTACGTCAGTTACGTAGTGCCAAGATTGAACCCACTAATATAGAAGCGCCTGATATTCAACAGTCAATTTCTAATAACAAATACTCGGTAAAAATTGATTCTTTCTGGCAATATAATGAGCCACTAGAGTCATCCTTAGTAGTAATTGTACCGTCCAGTAGCGAGACCGTATTAGATGTATTGGGAGCGATTCCCCTAGCGAAGGAAGAGGAAAATGCAGTAAATTCAACTTCGAGTGATGTGGTAATGAAGTATTTGAATACAGTTTACAGAGATGTGAGCCAGAAGGCTGTTTTAGCAGCGATGAATGTGGGAGGAAACTGACCGAATTTTAGGTTGAATAAGTCCAAATTAAAAAAAGATTTTCCTGATATCAGAGCCACCTACAGTTTATAAACAAGGTCTGCTTTCTTTATTTTTTCTCTAGCATATCCTGGAAAATATTAAGTATAAAACCGCTATAGCTGTAGTGTTACCGCGTTAGCGTAACGCACCATTTCAGTTTTCGGTGCGTTACAAAAGCCGTAACATACAATACAACTTTTCAACGCCCAAAAAGCAGTTTGGCATCAAAAATTACTTTTATCAATATAGCTTTAACAAAAAAGTTAAATAAGCTTCCATATTTGGGAACAATAAACCTATCGAATCTTAGGTAAGTAGGTTAAAAGCATTGACTCATGAAACTGCGGAACTTTTGTACCCCTCTGTGGAGAAATTGGTTAATGAGATTGTGGCAGTTAACCACGCTTGGAAAGTAGCTTGTGAATTATTTGGACATGATTCACCCCTATCTACTTCTTCGCAGGATTTAAAAACCTGTTTGCAAGTACGTTTGTTGCGAAGCTATGCACCAGAACAGGTTTATCTAATTGAAGATGAACAATCAGAAGGTGAACCCGTTTACAGCTTATGTCTCCGAGAACCTATAGGAAACCGCCTGTATGCAGAACATCTGCCAATTCGGATAGCTGAAGAAGTTCTTACGGATAAAGAATTAGAGAAATTCAAAAAGATATAACCAAGAGAAACAAGAGGGGTGCAGCGTGGAAATAGCAAAAGTTTGGGACATTATTTGGGATAACGAACCTTTTCATTGGGCAACTGCTTTTGTATTAGTAGTTGCAATTTTTGTCGAACTTTACACATTATGGCAGTATTGGCGCTCAGAGTGTGGCATAACTGGAACCTCAATTAAATTTTTGAGTAATTTGAAAAAGGGAAAGAATGTAAAGCTTTTAGACAAAGTTCGTCCCTGGTTAAAAGAGCATCTAGGAACCGATGACTTTAGTAGATTCAAACAACAAGATGGTAATTTCATACTGATAAAGTATCCATCGGTCTTAGCCCACCCAATACCTCGAACTTCCTTGCATTTTGTAATAACCTTGTGTACTGCCATCGGCGTTTTAGGAACCTTTTATGGTATACAAGAGGGACTGCAAGGAATCAATTTATCTACAGAAAATCCTAAAGAATTGATGACTGCCAGTAAAGGGCTACTAGTAGGAATGAAAACAGCTTTTTCTACTTCCTTGATGGGGCTTGGTTCTGGTAGCTTGTTTACTTTAGTTTTGTTTGGGTGTAATTCGCTACGGCAGAAACGACGTGATAGTTTGCGTCAGAAATTGAAGGCGATCGCAACTTTAAAAACCGCAGAGAACGACAACCATGAAGTAGCTGAAGCACTTAGTCTTGTAGCAAAAAACTTGACCGGACTAAAGCAGCTAAATGCCGAAGGCATTGGTCAAGCTGTAGGTAGGAGTATTGCAGAACAATTCGCAGGTTTAAATCAGTTGTCAGCCCAAGCTATAGGTCAAGCTGTAGGTCAGCAGATTAAGCCAGCCTTGGAAGCAATGTTCAAAGAACAGAAAAAACTTCGAGAAATTCAAGAAAACCAGGGACAGAGAGTTTTAGAAGAACTCATCAAAGATTTGCGAATTCAGGTACTCGAACCCATTGCAGATCGGTTAGATAAAAGTGCAGAGTTAACCCAACAAGCTTCCACCGCAGTGTTGACCCTGCATAGAGAATTGGGTGGTATATCTCAAAGTTTGGCAAGTTCCATCTTGACAATTCAGAACTTTCAAAAAGAAACTCTGGTCGAACTCCAAGGATTTGCTAAGAATTTGGGAGACACTCTCAATCAATTTCAAACAGATACAAAAGGTGTTTTACAACAAACAGCCGACGAAATTAATAGAGCCGTAGACCAAAGTATTCAAGGACTTACAGCCCAGCGAAGTGCTTTTGAAGCCAGTGCAGTACAAGCTGCTGCTACCTTCCGGGGAATTCGAGAAGAATTGCAAAAAGCACTACAAGAACGCGCAACAGTTGAACAGCAGATGCTTCAAGGATTTGCTAACAATATGGGGCAAACTTTGAGTCAATTCCAAACTGAAACTACAGGAGTTATACAACAAACATCTCACGAAATTAATCGAGCTGTACTTCAGAGTATCGAAGGAATGACAGCCCAGCGAAGTGCTTTTGAAGCCAGTGCAGTACAAGCTGCTGCTACCTTCCGGGGAATTCGAGAGGAACTGCAAACAGCGCTACAAGAACGCGCAATCGTAGAACAGCAGATGCTTCAAGGATTTGCTAACAATATGGGGCAAACTTTGAGTCAATTCCAAACTGAAACTACAGGAGTTATACAACAAACATCTCACGAAATTAATCGAGCTGTACTTCAGAGTATCGAAGGAATGACAGCCCAGCGAAGTGCTTTTGAAGCCAGTGCAGTACAAGCTGCTGTTACCTTCCGGGGAATTCGAGAGGAACTTCAAACAGCGCTACAAGAACGCGCAACAGTAGAACAGCAGATGCTTCAAGCTACTCGGACTGGAATTATCCAAATTCTCACGCAAGCAAATAGAACCTTTCATGAGCAAACTAATACTCTACAAACAGTGGGTAATCAAGCTTCTGGATTGATGAATGACGCGAGGGATAATCTTCTGGCTACTTTAGTAAATATTGATGCGACACTCACAGCAACTCGCCATACAGTAGAAGATGATTTGACAAGATTTAGGGAAGAATATCAAACAAATTTACAGACATTCTTTCAACAACAAAACAACTTACTTGAGGGGACACTAGGCAGACAACAGGAAGGATTATCTGGGGTTGTGAACAATCTTGATCAAGTCTTCAGAGAGGAATTTGAAAGACGTAGTGAATTGACTCGAGAAGTAGACGAAAGTATGATTAACATTCAGAGGTCTGTCGAACAAATTAACAGATTAGTTAGTGCAGCTGGATTAAATGATGCACAACGACTAATGCAACTAGAAAATCTTGCTCGTGGTATTGGTCAACAAGTGCAAATAGTAGACAATTCATACAGGGATTTGAATCAAAAATTTGACAATAGCCTTCAGTCTTGGCAGGGTCATCTCGAAGTTTCTATGCAAAGGACTGTTGACTCACAGTTAAGCTTTTTCCAACAAGCAGATACTTCTATGGCTAGAGTTTGCGGAGGTTTGCTAGAGACAGCAAAAGTGCTAGCTGCTGCACATGATAACCGCCAATTTGGTAATGGTGGAAGCAATCATGGATGATTTTATCAGAGGTGAAATTGATGCAGATATTATAGAAGATGATGACTCTAGTATCTATCTGTCTATTGGCGATCTGATGTCTGGTTTACTAATGTTTTTTGCTTTGCTATTTATTACTGCACTACTCCAGCTTGCACAAAAGGATGTACCAAAACGGGTAGTAATTGGTAATGTTGTGGGACAGATGAAAAGCAACAATATCAATGTCAAAGTAAACCCGGAAACTGGGGATGTCAGTATCCAAGAATCAATTCTTTTTGCCAAGGGAAGTACAGAACTTAAACTAGAAGGTAAAGCCTTCCTACGTCGCTTTATTCCTGTTTACAGTGGGGTTATTTTCTCAAAACCAGAATTTGAGCAGGAAATTAGCCGCGTAGTTATAGAAGGTCACACTAGCTCAGACGGAGACGATAAAACTAATTTACAACTAAGCTTGTTGCGATCATCATCAGTTTACAACTACATTTTTTATGATATGAATTTCCCTACCAAAGCACCTTTAAGCCAGAAAATATTGGCTGCTGGTCGGGGAGAAATTGAATCTGACGAAAAACGTGATAATCCAGGCGATCGCAAGGTAGTTTTCCGCTTTCAGTTTCGCAGTGATGAGTTAAAGAAAGATATTGTAAAAACCTCTCTTTAAAGGAGCTAAAACATTGAATTCTCAGTTTTCCATTCCTTCCCTGCCTGAAACTCCCCAATGTAGTCCTAATCAACTTATTCAACTTGCAAATAACTTACCAGATGCAACAATATCAATACCAAGTGTTGATAAAATATTGCAAGCTATTGAACAGGGTAAAGCTGATCAAGTAAGTAAGTTGGACTGGGTTTACTGCATTCATGCTAAAGCACAGTGGGATCAGCAAAATATTGACCGATCCAGGAAAACATCAGTAGCCATTTGGAAGGTAGCAATTTCTAACTCATGGTTGCAACATCAGCTATTGTGGCGTATAGCTCTTTATTATGGTGATTGGCAAGAACAGGTGTTAGCAAAGTCTTTAGCTGAAACTTTTGATATCTTTGCTAATTCTGACTTAGTTAGTCACCTGCTACCAGTTCAAATTATTCGGGCGTTTCGCAGTAAACAAGCAGGTATAGAATTAGCAAAAATTACTTGTGAACAGCGTATTAATAGAACTGAATTGCTAAACACAATCAAAGAAGATTTACCTCTTTGGATTCCATTATTCAGCAGATTTTTAGAAGAAATAACTCCCTATTTTACTACAATTCGTTCTCCAAATCGGCAGCAAGTAAAATGGTTGTTAAGTTGTTTGGATGAAATGTCAGAGAGTCAGCAAATAAAAGCTGTTAATCATTTGCTGACTAATGTTTCTAATGATATAGCAACCAATCATTCTTTACTGGTTGATTGGTTGAGAGATAACTATAGAAATGGTGAAAATTGGTATAAACTTTCAGATCCAGCAAGGCAAAGACTTCGAGAGTGGATTGGAGGTATCAATTATGGTGATTTCCAAAAGTTAGTAAATCTCATATTGAACAAGCTGGATTTAGAAAACTTCGAGTCAAATCGGCTATGTAGTCGCAGGGATTTTTGGGCTAATTACAGTAACCGCTTTGAACGGCTTCGTATCTTGTTACCCAAGACATCACAAATTGCTATAGGGTATGAAATCCAAGGTGATGTTGATCTATTAGAGGATGATGGTAGCGACCCGACAGAGGTTTGTATATTTGATTTTGGTGAGTGGTTTGTAGTCGAATTCTTTCGTGGAAGAGGTAGTGAGACACGCCTGTTTCCGAAAAATTCTAGAAATGAGCAAAGCCTTTTTGATGAATCCACGCTTTCAGTCAAGCGGATTCGTTGTCTGGGTGGCGATAAGCACGATCATGAATTTCTTTGGCAATTCTTTTGCCGCCAATGGCTTGCAAATAAGGGAATTAACCCAAATCCAGGTACTGAACCTTACAGAAACCCGACAGCAGATCAATTACAACAGCGAGAAAACAGGCTTGGGCGGTGGAAAAGAGAAATTGAATATCTGGAACGGCAACATCGAGTCTATGTGTGATGTTAGAAATTTTATAGAGACTACTGATGCACAATAATGGTGTCTCGATTTATTTCAATATAGGAATGCTGCTTAAACAATTCAACTACACATTGGAGGTTAGCTATAAATAGGGATTCTAATTCTGAGTTATTGATATTGCCTGTCGTTATTAAAAGTAGTTTATAAGGTTCCTGAACCGTTAAAAAAGAGTTGACAAAATCCACATCTTTGGTAATTAAAATCCGATTTTGTTGAATTGATACAGCATTAATCTCATTATCTGGCGTAGCATTTTCCCGTGGTAAGTCTCTGGTGTGGATCGTGTCATAACCTGAAGTTTTGAGAAAACGGGCAAGATGAACTGGTAACTGAGCATCGACAAGAAATTTCATGAGGCAATTCGATGAATGCTTTTGACTTGGCTGAGTCGAGCCGCAAATAACAAGACAGCCAAAATATCTTCAGATTCTAAATCGTCATAATCTGCCAATATTTCCTCAGTACTCATACCAGAACCGAGCAATTCCAAAATAAACTCAACTGGATAACGAAGTCCTCGAATACAGGGTTTACCGTGGCAGATATTTGGATTATGAGTGATGCGTTGTAGAAGTGTGTTATCCATGCTGTCAGTAATCCACAAAAGTTACGTTCACCTAATGAAGTTATAGTGCTTGTAAGGCGATAGAAAATATAAACTCATTATTGTGCCTGAGTCTTTCTTAAAGTTTGGTTCTTTTGACGCAGTTGCTCGATTACTTCTCTACTGTCAAGTCGTTCTCCGCGATCAAGTTGCTCAACCCCAATCATAATTTCCCTTTGCAGTTCCTCAAACCGACTTTTATAAATACGTTCCCGTTCCTCAAATAGCCTAATACCTGCAAGAATCACTTCTTCAGATAAGGAGTACTTCCCGCTTGCAACCTGACTTTGAATGAACTGCTCAAGCTCGGTCGTTAAGGAAATATTCATAAACTATTACCATATTTTTGTTCTCATATTCTAATTCTAGAAGCGAAATAACGGCAGTCCATTACGATCGCATTGAGTAAGATATTTTCGCTTTAAATATATAAAATAATACTAAAATTACTTAAGTAGCACGGCGATCGCACACATTCAACCCCCCTTCAAAATGCACCACAACCACGTTAAGCTGAATTAGAGTAGCAATTTGTTGCACTTTTTAATATGCAAATTTCTGTTCCTGTCAAATTTTAATTTTTTCTGCTTGAGAAACTCGGAATGCTAGACCAAATTTTTGATAACCTCCACTTTCATTTCAGCGTTGAAGCCCTGATAGTTCTGCTGATCCTGGTGTTTTTAGAGGCGGTGCTATCTGCTGACAATGCGATCGCCCTCGCTGCGATCGCTCAGGGGCTGGAAGACAAAGAACTTGAGCGTAAAGCCCTTAACTTTGGTTTACTGGTTGCCTATGTGCTGCGAATCACCCTGATTCTTACCGCCACCTGGGTACAAAAATTCTGGCAATTTGAACTATTGGGCGGTGTTTACCTAGTGTGGTTGGTATTTCAACACTTTACCTCTGAAGAAAGCAAGGACGATCATCATCACGGGCCGCGTTTTAACTCCTTATTGCAAGCGATCCCCGTGATTGCACTTACAGATTTAGCATTTTCTTTGGATAGTGTGACAACTGCGATCGCAGTTTCTCAAGAAAAATGGCTGGTACTAACGGGCGCAACAATTGGTATAATTGCACTGCGATTCATGGCGGGATTATTTATCCGTTGGCTAGACGAATATGAAAACCTAGAGGATGCAGGCTATATAACTGTAGCTTTGGTGGGCTTGCGCTTGTTGTTGAAAGTGGTAAATGATAATTTAGTTCCACCAGAATGGTTAATGATTACTGCCATCTTCCTAATTTTAGGCTGGGGATTTGCCAAGCGTGTTGGCATCCAATTACCCCAAGTAGAACCGGAAAAAAGCGAAGTCTCAAAGTAAATTAGGAGTGAAGAGTGAGGAGTTATGAATTTTTAACTCCTAACTCCTAACTCCTAACTCCTAACTCCTAACTCCTAACTCCTAACTCCTAACTCCTAACTCCTAACTCCTAACTCCTAACTCCTAACTCCTAACTCCTAACTCCTAACTCCTAACTCCTAACTCCTAACTCCTAACTCTCCATTACTCGTGCAACCAGGGTGTTAAATGCGGTTGCCAATTGACCAATTCTTCATCTTTAAACCACAAAGCAATTTCCTGTTGTGCGGTCTCTTGAGCATCGGAACCGTGGATCAGGTTACGACCAATATTAATCCCCAAATCGCCTCGAATTGTTCCCGGTTCTGCTGTTAAGGGGTTCGTCGCACCAATGATTTTTCTAGCAGCAGCAATTACACCATCTCCTTCCCATACCATCGCTACCACAGGCGCAGAAGTAATAAATTCGACTAAGCCAGCAAAAAATGGTCGTTCCTTGTGAACATCATAATGCTGTTCAGCTAATTCCCGACTGACTTTCAGGAACTTCAACCCAACTAAGGTAAAGCCTTTAGTTTCAAAGCGGCGGATAATTTCCCCCACCAATCCACGCTGTACTCCATCAGGCTTAATTGCTAAGAATGTCCGTTCCATTGCTATCTCCCAAAACTTAATAAAACTTTTGTTTATTGACACTCCCCATGCATAAATGCGGGGGATTCCAGCGTCATTGACGTTCCTTGCAATTGAGAGTCTTTCGACCAGCAGAAGTAGAGGAAACATCTCGACTGGCGTTACTTCCCGGATGCCCTCCGGTAGCGCTTGCACGACTTAAAATTACTTTGGCAGCGTTCACATCTCGTTGCTTGACATATCCGCAATGTGGACAAGAATGAGTACGAGTGCTGAGGGTTTTTTGGACTTTCGCACCGCAGTTACTACATTCAAGGCTAGTAAAGTGTGGCGGGACAGCAATTATTTCCCGCCCAAACTTCTCTCCAAAGTATTCAAGCCACTGGCGGAAGTTGTACCAAGAAGCATCCGTTATGCTTTTGGCTAGTTTGTGGTTTTTTACCAAGCCGGAAATATTCAAATCCTCTAAGACGACCTTAGCGTTAGCCAGAGTTAAGTTACGCGCCAGTCTCTTGGCGTGTTCATTCCTTTGTCTTGTTATTTTTAAATGTTTCCGAGCATAAATACCACGCGCTTTTCTTCTACCAGATGACCCTTTTTTCTTCTTGTAAATGTTACGTTGAACCCGCTTGATATCAAGTTCCGCCTTGCGTAGAAATCGCGGGTTTTCTTCATGATTGCCGTTACTATCAGAGTAGAAATACTCTAATCCAACGTCAATTCCAATTTCTGATGTGGCTGCCAAAGCGTCTTGTTGATTATCAACTTTGATGTGAAGCTCGCCACGGGGATACGACAGGTCGGCAGACTTAACGCAAAACTGCACATAGCAACCATCGGCTCTACGCACAATCCGAACTCGTTTAATTAGTTCAACAGGGTATTGATGAATATCCCATTTACCCAATAGTTTGAGTTCACCAATACCTTTTTTATCGGTAAATGTTATCCGTCGTTTTGTTGGGTGTAACTTCCAGCCTGAAACTTTGTACTCAACTGAACGACTATGTTTTTTGAACCTGGGATAACCTTTCAGCCCTTGTTTTTTCTTCTTGCAGTTATCAAAAAATCGGTTAATAGCACGTTCTACATTTTCTACTGATGCTTGAGTTGCATGACTATTTAAATCATTGACAAATTTAAATTCCGCTCTTAATTGAGTGTTGTACTGGTACAGTTCTTTTTTACCAACGCCGCGATTATCCATCCAATATCTAAGCACTTTGTTCCGCACAAACTGACTTGTACGAATAGCCTCGTTTATCGCTGTTGATTGGGGTTTTTTGATGACTGCCTTATATTCCAGTACCAACACTTATTTATCACCCCCGTTCTTTTGCTAGCATGTATTCAGATAATACACAATATCTAAGAGAATGACAACTAAAAAAGGACAAAAAAGATTAAAAAATATCCCAATATTACATGATGAGGTAAAAGAAAGACATCAAATAGTTATAACGCCTACAGCTTGGAAAAATATGCGACAAGAAGCCCAAAAGCGTGGAATTAGTATCAGTGAGTTAATAGAAGAGTTTGGACGGCGAATAAATTCGCCTACGGCTTACCCCCATAAATAAATTTAGGGGCTTGCACGCCGCGACTTGTTCGGTCAATTGTCCTGTATCACCGAAGTTGTGAACGCCGGCTTCCAGCGCTCAGACTTCTCTTTTTGTCTTTTTTCCAAGGGTTTTGCACTAATGAACACCAGTTTGCTCAACGGGGGAACCCGCGCACGCAACTAGCTGCCTAATAACCAATGACTAATGACACCTGACTCCTGACCAATCAGAGTTTATCTCAGAAATTAACCTTGGGTGCATATCGATTCTCAAATGAATGCGCTAGATTGTTAATTTGTGGGTGTAACACAGAGGTTAGGAATAAATGGGTGTTGAATCAACTGCTATATCTGACGAGGTGGTACTACCGTCCAGTGGACAGAAACTTGAAGTGAAAAATCATAAACAAAAAAAGTTGTTACCACCTAGTACTACCACAGGAGATTTACCTCACTCCTGGAAAATTGAGGATAGCGAAGAATTATACCGGATTGAAGGTTGGGGACAACCTTATTTTTCAATTAGCGCTGCTGGTCACGTTACTGTTGCACCCAAGGGCGATCGCGGCGGTTCTCTGGACTTGTTTGAATTGGTTAACGCCATGAAAGATCGCAACTTGGGACTTCCGATGTTGATTCGCTTTTCCGATATTTTGGAAGACCGGATTGAGCGGTTAAACGCTTGTTTTGCCAAAGCGATCGCCCGCTACAATTACCCTGGTGTCTACCGTGGCGTGTTTCCTGTCAAGTGCAACCAAGAGCGGCATTTGATTGAGGATTTAGTGAAATTTGGCAAGCCCCATCAATTTGGTTTAGAAGCCGGTTCTAAGCCAGAATTAATGATTGCTCTGGCTGTCCTGGATACACCAGGAGCATTGTTAGTTTGCAACGGCTACAAAGACCGAGAATACATTGAAACGGCAATGTTAGCCCAAAGACTAGGCCAAACACCAATCATCGTCTTAGAACAGATTGAAGAGGTTGATTTGGTGATTGATGCCAACCGCCAGTTAGGTATTAAGCCGATATTAGGTGTTCGCGCTAAACTCAGTACTCAAGGTATGGGACGTTGGGGAGCCTCTAGCGGCGATCGCGCTAAATTTGGTTTGACAATGCCTGAAGTAATCGAGGCTGTTGACAAGTTACGGGAAGCTAACCTCCTCGATTCTTTGCAGTTGATGCACTTCCACATTGGCTCACAAATCTCTGCCATCAATGTAATTAAAGATGCCATCCAAGAAGCCAGCCGCATTTACGTGGAATTGTCCATGTTGGGGGCAGATATGAAATACCTTGATGTTGGTGGCGGCTTAGGCGTAGATTATGATGGCTCCCAAACCAACTTCTATGCATCGAAAAATTACAACATGCAGAACTATGCCAATGACATCGTGGCAGAGTTAAAAGATACCTGTGCTGAACGGCAGATTCCCGTACCAACACTGATTAGCGAAAGTGGACGAGCGCTCGCTTCCCATCAATCGCTGCTGGTTTTTGATGTTCTTAGTACTAGCGATGTCCCCCTCGACGCACCAGAGCCTCCGCAAGAGGGAGAATCTCCAATTATTAATTATCTTTGGGAAAGCTACCAATCCATCAACAAAGAGAATTACCAAGAGTTGTACCACGACGCTGCACAATTCAAAGAAGAAGCCATCAGCCGCTTCAACTTAGGAATTTTACGCCTCAGAGAACGAGCCAAAGCCGAACGCCTCTACTGGGCTTGTTGTCAGAAAATTCTTAACATCACTAGACAGCAAGAATACGTACCCGATGAATTGGAAGACCTAGAGAAAATTATGGCTTCCATCTACTACGTGAATATGTCAGTGTTTCAATCGGCACCAGATTGCTGGGCGATCGATCAGCTATTCCCCATTATGCCAATCCACCGCTTGGATGAAGAACCAACCCGTCGAGGAATTTTAGCAGACCTCACCTGCGACAGTGATGGTAAAATCGACCGCTTTATTGACCTGCGCGATGTCAAATCGGTTTTAGAACTACACACCTTCAAGCCCGGAGAACCCTATTATTTGGGAATGTTCCTGAATGGAGCTTACCAAGAAATCATGGGCAATCTGCACAACCTATTTGGCGACACCAACGCCGTTCACATTCAATTGACACCCAAAGGCTACCAAATTGAACACGTCGTCAAGGGCGACACGATGAGCGAAGTGGTGAGCTACGTCCAGTATGACTCCGAAGATATGGTGGAAAATATCCGCCAGCGTTGCGAGAAAGCTTTAGAGGAAAAGCGCATCACCCTAGCAGAATCTCAACGACTGCTACAAACATACGAGCAGAGTCTCCGAAGATATACGTATCTAAATAGTTAGAATTGGGCATTGGGCATTGGGCATTGGGCAT
>NZ_WBKM01000254.1 GCF_015714725.1 Nostoc sp. WHI | reverse complement strand
GGTGTAGGGGCAATTCATGAATTGCCCCTACGGGTGTACCTCACGTGAACGAGAACCGCTATATTTGATAATTTTTATATTTAAGTGAATTGAAAATAAGGAAGAGTAAAAACATCTATTTCCCCTTTTTATCTGCCCTAGTGTACGCTGTTCATGACACTTACTTAAAATTTTTTAGACATCCTCTTAATTAATACCCATTTTTATTCAACTTGTGTCATTTGTCAAGGACAGTTAAGACACCTAACTAATTAACTGCTTTTATGAATGGACAGTTAAGAAAGAACACGAAAAAAGTCGGTAAACCAGATTTATATTTTATATTAAGCTAGAGTTACTATCTCAAGATATATGAATAATCTCTATGATATTGTAATTGTAGGAGCCGGGATTTCAGGTTTATGTGCTGCTCGTGAGCTTAGAGAAAAAAATTTTCTCATCCTGGAAAAAATGGAACATCCTGGCGGTCGAATATTAACCCGTTATCACGGGGAAATAGCCTATGATGTTGGTGCTATTTTCGGATATCGAGAAAGCAATTTGAATTTTTCATTGCCTTCATCAGAGTTAATTGCAGAGAAAAACGATATTGGACTGTTTTATATAGGTAAAGTTCATTATGGAAGCAGAATTGAGGAATGTTTGTCAAAAGTTGGACTAACTAAAGAAGAACTAGAACAAGTCAAACAATTCTCTCGTAAGCTTGATTTAAATCTGCTTTCACCAAAAATCTACAAAATTCTTAATGCTTTTTTTCAAGTCATCCATCCTGGGGAAATGAAGGAATATATTCCTGAGAGATTTCGGGATACTTTTATTCGGTTTGCTAGCAATCATCATAAAAATGGAAATGGAGAACTAATTCAATATCTAACGGATTTAGTAGGGGATAGAATGCGTCTTGATGCTGAAGTTTTGTCAGTTGAGGAACGAGGCGATCGCGTATATATTGAATATATAAGGCAAGAAAAGAAATACTCCCTTCAAGCAAAAAGTGTTCTCTTGACCGTACCCGCACCAATTGCCTACAAGCTGTTAGTTACTATGAATAAAGAAGCTCGTAACTTCTTGCATTCAGTACGTTACGCTAGAGGATCTGTAGTTGTTTTAGCATTGCCAAATCACCTAATTTGTGATTTTTCTTATATCGTCACAGTAGGAGCGTCTCCTAACACTGTAATTCGACAAAACAAAGGCGATATTTGCTTACTAAGTTGTTATTATATAGGCGAACAAGCCCAGGAAATTTTGACTCTGCCTGACAACGAAGTTATAACAAAAACTATCAATCATCTCAACGCCCTTGGAATTGGCACTCTGTCTCAAGAACAACTGAACTTCACAGATATAAAACATTGGCCGCTGATTGGGCCAATTATTTCTGAAGAATTTATAGCCAATCAAAATTCACAGTCAATTCGTCCTTCCGAACGAGTTTTTTTGGTGGGAGATTACACACTTAACACAAAGCTTCCTTACGGGATGGTTGCAGCCATGAATTCGGGAAACAAAGCCGTCGCTCTCATACAAGCCTTTTTAAACCAAACGTTGACATCCAACTATTTTTCCTGGGCAACAGAACCATTAACTGATGCCTACCTGTACAAAATAACTCAAAACAAACCCATTTTTGTTGGGCGCAAAGCCGAGGGGACAGTTGCTTATTATGGACTGATTCTACAAGCTGAATATGATCAATCTTTACGAGATTATTTATTAGAAAATCGGCGTGACTTTTTATGGGAATACCACCAAGGCTATGGCGTGACTGCCGAGGATAGCACCCTTGTTTTAGAAGGGTTACTAGAAGCCAAAGTATCTCACGAAATTCTACTACCAAGTCTTCAGCGTTTAGTAGAACTATTTTTCGAGGGCAATACCGGAGCTTTTCATACGATTCCCTTCAATAGACCAGGACGAGCAAAATATTGGCTTGGGCCATCACCCGATGCTACGGCTCATGCTGGTTATCTCTTACATCGTGTCGCACCAATACTTTACCAAAAGGAAATAGAAGCTTGTTGTCGCTTTCTTCAGGCGAATCAGCAAGAAGATGGAGGTTTTCAGGGACGTTGGTTTCCTTCCCGCATGATAACGACTTATTATGCTTTACGACTTTTACACCGGATGAACTGCCCCGTTGCTGTAGAACGAGCAAAATGCTTTGTTTTAAATCAGCAGAAGAAAAACGGTAGTTGGCAGGATTCGGTCATTGAGACTGCAACGGCTATTCTAGCCCTCCGAACAATTAATCCAGATGAACCTGTTATTGATAGAGGGAAAAAATGGCTAGTTGAACAGAAAAGTTCCAATGGCTGGCGCCCAGAAGCTGTACTTTATTACTGGTTCGAGACTGAAGAAAATGAACGCCTATTCTTTCATGGAGTAGATAGAGGGAAAATCACGACGGCTTGGGCTATGTTGGCACTTGCTGATTAAGTGAGTCTAATGATTCATTGGACTCGGAAGAAGACAAATTCCAGTCCCGTGATCTATTGGCTATTTTGTACACTTGGCTCAAATCATCAATTGAAAACCAGGAGTGAGATACTCTTAGATAAGCCTTCACTTCCACCTTGCCCCCTGGACGAAGCACGAATTTTATGTGATGTAAAAACCGCCAAAAGGCGCTGATCTTGTCTTTCTTATAAAAAACAGACTCCCATTTAAGGTATAAAGGCCAATCTTGTGCATTTATCCCTTGGTGAACTAGCCCAGGATAGGCTAAAAGTCCATCGCGTTTTTCTGGCAAGCACAGACCTTTTTCTACTAACTCATCTAAAAAGCTCTCAATTCGCTCATACACTGTGCTATCGAAGCTAAAGTAACACTCTAAACCGATAGTTGGCAGCACTTCATCACCCACATCAAGATTAAGAGTTATATTGTTTACTCGTTCACTGAGCCAGTTTACTAGTTCTTTGAGGGTTGCTTGATTTCCTTTCCAACCCACACGTTCAAGGTACAGAGGTATTTCCAATGGCTCAATGTTCCGCAGGCAAAGCCGAAGAAAGTTCGTTGGTCGGCTAAACATGGCAGCAACTTGAAAAGCGTAACCTGTAGAAGGGAGCGCCTCAATACAATCAGTCAAGCAGCTCATGATATTCTCAGAAAGTGGTTGTCCTCTAAGAACAAGAAGAGCTTGTTTTAACCATTGGTAATCTTTGCCTGGAGCGATCGCATTGTTCTCAGGTTTGAAAAATACTGAAGGTACAGGTATAGCTGAAGATGACTCGTCAATATCAAATTCTAGCCACATATTTAAAATTTTATTAGCGAACAATGATGCTGGATTTGCCCACTCCTGAGCAAAACTACGAATCAAGTTCCAAGAAGGCACTGAAAAAATATTTTCCTCTAGTAAATTGTCTTCTCCTGCAAGAATTTGACGACCTATATTAGGATAGACACACAATAAGAAATCGGCGCGAGCGCTACTTTCTTGTAATCGGCATTCATAGCCAAAAAACGTCGTAATCGAAGCAGGCAAATGCTGAACCGTTGCGCTAATTTGCTCTAAATGTTCAGATGAAATAAGAGCAGATGGTATATAAGGATTGACAACTGCTCGCAGAGTACTACTCAAGCTCTCTGTCATATCAAAATTCTTCTATTCATTAGCTAATTTTAATTGCTGTAGCTGCCAAGGAAATGTTACAGATTCAGCTTTGAGTTTGGGCATTGTAGCAAACTCAAAGCTGAAACAGTTGAATCAAATGCAGCTACAGCATAACCATCAAGTCAAGTAATTGAAATTAACCTGGCTATTACCAACCACCGGAGTCACCTTCGTCGTCATCAATATAAGTGTTGATGGCCTCTCCTATTGCTGCACCTGCTTCTCCATCAGCCCAGCCTCCTGCCTCAAGTCTTGATTCTTGTGGAGACTGTTGTGCAATCCACTCGCTCTTAAGAGATGCCAAGCCTTCTTCAACATCCTGTTGGCTAAACTGATATCCTTTTTGGGCCCCACGTTCGATCGCGAATTGTATACCGCTTTCCACGCTATTCACGTTTTGCGAAAAATCGTTGACTACATCTGGGTCATTTAAAAAAACTTGAAAGAATTCCTTGAAACTCTCTACTGACATAACATCTCCTTAATTTCTGGTTTCTGCCCCTAGTTTTTGAATGTCTGAGATTTTTGTAATGTTGGGCATTTGAACGTTAGAGCAAGCAAAGGTTAGTTATAACAACCTGTTAAGTTGCACAATTTTTGCTTGATTGATGATGATTAGTGTACACAATAATGCAACATTATTTCTAGCAAAAATCTCTCTTTTTCTTAACTGTCTTAACTGTCTTAACTGTCTTAAGTAGTAGGTACGAAAAACCAACCTATATGAACAGAACTAGCCTTTTTGCAATGAACATTTGTACTATAAATAAATAATATTAGCCTATATTCGACAAGGAGATTTTACCTATATTATTGTTGTGACTTTAATTGTATTGCTTGGACTTTTATACAGTCTGATTGGAGGACATATATAAAGTTATACTTGATGCTTAATGCCACTTTCGGGACTGTGGTTGAATTGGAACAGGAGAACGAGAAGGTACTTTATCACGTTTTAAGAGCAAAGGAATACTCAGAAGTCCCAAAATAATTACGACTCCGGTCATTATCCAAACCATTAACCTAGTTGGTCTATAGTCCCCTTGTTCAATTTGCCAGAAAACTTGGTTGTATCGCCATGCAGCTAACGCAATAGTCGAAATTCCAAAAATCACTAAAGCCAGACCCAAATTTTCCGAGTTGGATAATGGCTGTACCGGAGGTTCTTGTTGAGTAATCATAATACTAAGCTGGTGCAGAAATATACCAAATCGCGCGATCGCAAAACCAAAGCCAATCAATGCAATAGAAGTGCGTAGCCAAGCCAGAAAAGTACGTTCGTTCGCTTGATGCTCCCTTTGACGGTCAATTTTTGGTATTTTATCCATGAGTATTTATTGATGCTAAGTTTCCCTTGATGAATAGCATTAACTAATGAAAGAGCAAACAAGTCCAGCAACGACTCCGAGAAAACCCCAAGCGATCGCTAGAATCTTTACAATAGTAAATAAGGTAAAGATGTATATCAGAGTCAAAATCAATGGGATTATTCGGATTTGGCAAAAAGGAAGTTATACCCACGCCTGACGAAGCTTTGTCAGGAAGGGCACAATCTATGTCAGTACCCGCAGCTCATTATGTTAACAAAAATCCCCTAAAAGCTCCTTATCCCGATGGATTAGAAAAGGTAATTTTTGGCTTGGGCTGTTTTTGGGGTGCAGAACGCAAATTCTGGCAACTTAAAGGAGTTTACACTACCGCAGTCGGTTATGCTGCTGGGTTTACACCCAACCCCACCTATGAAGAAGTATGTAGTGGACGAACCGGACACAATGAAGTGGTGCTGGTTGTGTTTGATCCCAAAGTGATTAGTTATGCCGAACTGCTCAAAGTCTTCTGGGAAAGCCACAATCCCACCCAAGGGATGCGCCAAGGTAATGATGCTGGCACTCAATACCGTTCGGGAATTTATGTATATTCCGAAAGTCAAAAGCAGCTAGCAGAAGCATCGCGGGAAGCTTATCAGCAAGCTCTCAACGGTGCAGGTTATGGCAAGATTACTACAGAAATCTTAGATGCACCTGAATTCTATTATGCCGAAGCTTACCATCAGCAATACTTGGCTAAAAATCCCAACGGGTATTGTGGTTTGGGAGGGACAAATGTTTCTTGTCCCGTAGGTGTAGTTGAATCGCAAGTTAGTTGATAGAAATGGAGTTAGTAGGGTTGGAAACTTAACGTTAGTTCGACGAACCTCTCCTTACCTTGAACTTTAGTTCAAGTCTGTCCCTTTCCGAGTCGGAGAGGGACAGGTTTTGTGTAGTTAAGAATATTTGTAGGTTGGTTGAACAAGGTGAAACCCAACAAACCCGGCAAAATTGTCTGGATACATTAAGCTGTTCGTCATCTAGTTTTACACGGCAATCTAGGACAGCAAAAGAGTTCAGGCGCTAAATTATCAAATTTAGATGCGCGTCAGCTTACCTCATATAAATGCGATCTGCAAGACAAGTCAGTGCATTGAGGATAGTTTTAGCAGCGATGACAGCTTGTGCAACTGGAATTTAGTAAAATAACATAGCCTCTACGACATCATTGATAAGTTTTGTTTAAGCATTTACAGCAAATGCTCAAGATTTGTTAGTCATGTTAAAGCATTTACAGCTTTTGCTTAAGCAATTGTTGTAAACGCTCAAGTAAAAGTTAATAACGTTAAAGCATTTACAGCTTTGACTTAAGCAATTGTTGTAAATGCTCAAGTATTTGTAAAATTGCTTATATTTTTGGAATGCAGCAGTTGCATTAAAATAGCGATGTCTACGACGGGCTACGCCTATGCATAAAATACCGAAAGTATTGAGATGGTGCGTTATACCCTTGGCTAACGCACCCTACAAGATTACGAATTACGAATTAAATGAGCTAGG
>NZ_WBKM01000240.1 GCF_015714725.1 Nostoc sp. WHI | reverse complement strand
CTCCAGCTCTATCTGTTGGTAACTCAAACTGAAGTGTGTTGAGTCCTCTAAAGCCGATTATGGTTTGAGTATTATTTTCAAAGCTAAAGACGGGATTTAGTTGAATAGATGTAGTTTGAAGTTCTTGCGCCCCAAGGTTTTGCAGCGCCTCAACTACTGCTGTTGAACGTTGAGCAACTTCTTCTTGAACTTCGGTTGCAGTTTTTCCCTCTACTTGAATTCCCAATTGCACCTCAGTTAAGGTAGTGGGAACAGTAACCTTTCCTTGACCAGTAACTTCCAATATCTGAGCAGTGTTTGGATTAGTGCTACCAGTCAGGGAAGGGATGATCACAAGAGTCTGCTCTCTCGCAACTGTGAGATTATTTGTGTTAGCCATCTTATTTTCCTTGCTTAAATGATGTTTGAAACCTGTTGATGTTTTAATCTTAGAGGATGTCTCAAGAGTAAGAAAGCTCACTGACCGATATCTTGTCAGTGGAAAAAATACTTAAGGATGACAGCGTGACGAGAGCCATGAATCCACCGTATTTAATTAACTTTCATCGCCGCAGTGTAAATTGCTATCGGAACTGATTCCAGTAGCTAGAAAAGGCGGTAGAAAACGCAGTGTTGACATGTCAAGTAGTCAATGCAATCTTTTAACACCATCTGCGACTTAATATTACTAGGATTTACGCATCAGTAACGAAAAATCAAGGGTTTGGGCTGGCATTGGGCATTGGTTATTGGGCATGGAAAATTCACCGATATTCTATTCCCTATCCGCTATGCCCAACTCAACGAATAATTGTACCGCATAAGTCCTGATTACGTAACAAGTTTGTCGAATTTAAGAGGGTCATAATTGTAGTAATTAAGGCACTGTTAAGTTATTACGCCTTTAAATTACACAATAACTCATGAGGTTTGTTGGCTGCTGACAGTTAACAGCCAACGGTCAGCAGTCAACAGTCAACACAAAAAAATGTGCAAGTTAGATGGGCGAAAGCTTACCATCTGGTACGCCAAAACCAAGTGAATTATTTTCCATAAATATATTTATCAGGTAGTGGGTGAGTCAGGGGAAACGCATCTAATTTGTTTTGACAAAATGTAACTTACATGAATGCAGAAAAAGGGAAGTATTGTTAGGTTGGTATCAATGCAATAGATGTATGTAAAGAAGATTTGATGTAAAATAGGTTCTGTAAGAATCAACAAAATGGGGTGAAGTGGTATTCTCAATTCATTTGAATGAGACAAAATCTAGAAATGAAGCTACCACCAAAAATCACAATTGCAGATCATTTTAAAGATTTAGAAGACAAGAGACTTGAGCGCACCAAAAAGCATAAATTAATTGATATAGTTACCATTGCGATTTGTGCAGTGATTTGTGGAGCAGATCGTTGGGTATTGATGGAGGCTTATAGAAAAATCAAACAAGAATGGCTCAAAAAATTTTTAGAATTGCCAAATGGAATTCCATCTCATGATACATTCGCCAGAGTATTTGCGATAATAGAACCCCAACAATTTCAGAATAGTTTTTTGAAAATATTCAAAACAGCTATTTTATGTCTAAAAAACTCAACATTAGTATATATAAACTAACAACATAGATCATTCTATAAAATAAATAATTACTATAGATTTATTCAAATTTTAAGGCACTTATCAAAAATTTTATACGCATTTGAATTAAATTAAGATTCTCTTATATGCTCACTCATTAAGATGGGTATTTTGTCAAGACAATTTAGATGCGTTTCCCCTGGTGAATGCAGTAATGTAATGATCATTCATCCTCTTCATATCAAACATCCAAAATTAACTTTTCTTATTCTCTAGCAATGACAATATCGTTGGACTTGATGACTGCATAAGCTTCTTTTCCCTCAGATAATTCCAACTCTTCTGCGGAAGCTCTGGTAATAATCGAGGTTAACTCTACTTTGTGAATAATCTCCAGTGTCACTTCACTATTCACAGCCCCTAAAATAACTCGTTTAATGACACCTTTAAGAATATTGCGAGAGCTAACTTTTAGTGATTTTTTTTGAATACTACTTTCTATCTCAGGCTTTTGAGTGTAAATATCTTCTTGTTTTTCCTGCTTAGTTGGCGCTGATATTGGTTGTGAAGAGTGCTGATTAAGACCACGCACAAGTTCCCGTAGAATCTCAGTCTTGGTGCGTTGAGACTGTTCACAGAACTCCTCCAAAATCTTCCGTTCCTCCTCTGAGGTTTGAAATGTAACCCATCCTTGTTCTTTTCTTGGCATAATATTATCGATTTTGGTGATTTTGGTACGATTCTACCAAGTATCAATCTGCAAATATTTATTTAGTATAGCGCGGTATAAATAAGCCACACATTTGAAATGTCTAAAACCCTTACGTAACAGTAATTACAAACTACGAATTACGAATTACGAATTATTGGTGGTATTCTGAGGATAAAAGCTACATCTTGCAATCTAAAATAAGGAGATCAAAGATGTCCGCTACAGGTTCTCCGCCCCAGCTGAAACGAGAGTTAGGGGTTGTTGGCGCAACTCTGATGGGACTTGGTTCGATTGTTGGTACGGGTGTATTTGTCAGTATCGGCATTGCAGCCGGGATTGCTGGGACTGCGGTAATTTTGGCGGTAGCAATTGGGGCAATTGTTGCCACCTGTAATGGACTCAATAGCGCCCAGTTAGCAGCTAATCACGCTGTTAGCGGTGGCACTTATGAATATGGTTATAGATATCTCACCCCCGCCTTGGGCTTCACCGCCGGCTGGATGTTTTTAGTGGCAAAGACTGCTTCAGCTGCAACCGCCGCCTTAGGTTTTGCTGGTTACTTGCTAAACATTGGGGGTTTGAGTTCCAGTTGGGTAGTTCCTACAGCCCTTTTCGCTGTAGTGATGATGACGTTGGTTGTCTTAAGTGGTATCCGCCGCTCTAATGTTGCTAATACCGTGATTGTATCGGTAACGCTGCTATCTTTAGGCTTCTTTATTCTTGCTTGTCTCCCCCGTGCAGCCGAAGTGGGAATTGAGAATTTGACACCCTTTTTCACAACATCCCCAGGCGCAGTACTTCATGCTAGCGCTTTGATGTTTGTCGCCTACACAGGTTATGGGCGCATAGCCACAATGGGGGAAGAAGCACGTTCGCCGAGGGAAACGATTCCTAAAGCCATGATTGTTTGTCTGCTGCTGACAATGTTGCTGTACATGACAGTGGCAATAGTTGGCATTGGGGCTGTGGGCGCAGATGTCTTAGGAAGTGCCACAGGACAGACGAAGGCAGCACCCCTGGAAGTGGTAATCCGCAGCGTTGCCGGTTCAGGTGGCGCTTTGGTGTTAGCTATTGGTGCGGTGACAGCGATGCTGGGTGTGCTATTGAACTTGATTTTGGGCTTATCTCGCGTGTTGTTGGCAATGGGACGCCGCTCAGATGCTCCAAGTTTTTTAGCGCGTCTTAACCAACAACAGACAACTCCATACTGGGCTGTGGTATTTGTAGGAATAGCGATCGCTCTGCTGGTACTGTTGGGTAATGTCAAAACTACTTGGTCGTTTAGTGCCTTTAGTGTTTTGATTTATTACGCAATTACCAACTTCGCCGCCTTGCGTCTCACTCCAACAGAGCGACTTTATCCTGTATGGGTAGGTTGGTTAGGTCTTGTCTCTTGCCTTTTCCTCGCTTTTTGGGTGGAATCTGCGATTTGGCAAGTAGGTTTAGGGTTGATTGTCGCAGGGCTAATCTGGCACAAAATTCGGCGAGCGATCGCGTGAGTGCCGTAGGATTATATAATTTACAGCATTTTTATTGCTTTTGAGTACCCAAATATCGTATTGAAGTACCCAAATATCGTGTTGAAGTACCCAAACATCGTGTTGAAGTACCCAAACATCGTGTTGAAGTACCCAAACATCGTATTGAAGTACCCAAATATCGTATTGAAGTACCCAAATATCGTATTGAAGTACCCAAATATCGTATTGAAGTACCCAAATATCGTGTTGAAGTACCCAAACATCGTGTTGAAGTACCCAAACATCGTGTTGAAGTACCCAAACATCGTGTTGAAGTACCCAAACATCGTGTTGAAGTACCCAAACATCGTGTTGAAGTACCCAAACATCGTGTTGAAGTACCCAAACATCGT
>NZ_WBKM01000210.1 GCF_015714725.1 Nostoc sp. WHI | reverse complement strand
TTTGGATACCACGAGTAAATATCTGCACGTAAGCCCTGACAGGAGTTCTGGAGAGGTTTTAGTTAAGCGATGGTCTGAGCCATTTTAATTAGCGAGCGCAAAAAACTGCCTAGAATTGGATTTTGGCGGAGAATATAGTGGACTACTACCCATGAATTAGATTGACAGGAAAAAAAGTTCCTGGTATTGTTCACTTGATTGAGAAATTATTTAATTGATATGAACATAGAAACTTTAATCTCTAGTGGTTTTGAAATCTTATCAGATTCTGAAGCTTCTTTAATAACTGGTGGTACTAATCAAACAGGAACTGTGATAACAAGAGTTGATGAGCGTGGTCAAATAATAATCAAGACTTATAAGCCAGATGGAACCTTAGATTCAATAGTGAATACGTCTACACCACTTACACCCTCTCTAGTTACCCCAACACCTCCACTCATTACTCCTGCTCCACCTCTTACACCCTCGCTACTTGCCTCCTAACTCTCACCCGATCAATTCCTCTGATTGCAAAACGGCGAATGCTCTAATATTCGCACAGAAAGGCGGCTCGTTGTCGCACTTGATTTTGAGTAGCTTCACTAACTAATAGACCTCTTGCAAAAATAATTCATGGTGCAATAGGGCGTTTTAAAAATATGCTTTCTATCTCAATCAGACATACTAATACTAATGAGGGAACATAGGTTCTCAGTATAGATTTTGATATGCATTTTTTATAAAAGTCTTAATGATACCACAAAATAATTATGCAAGAGGTCTAATGTAACGATTCGCAGACAAATCTCTAATTCCCTATAATTCGCTTTGGTTTTGAGTTAGCGATACATTTCTGCTCATGCGATTCATCAAACTCAGATAATCGTCTAATTCTTCATATTCATCTAATTCTTTTTCTTCCTCTGAAGTAAGTGCAGATTCTTTCTGTTTAGTTAATAAGGCTTCAATTCGCCCTTGTACTAAGCTGGAAGCTCGAAATATCGGCACTCCTTCTACTAGCTCGATGCGGACAGCACCATCTAATGGTAAACTGTTGGGCAAGTGTGACAATTTCATCGGTAAATTGTTTGTCATCGCATCTAGGGGTCATCGTGTCCCAACGATGCCTGAATTGGTTGAACACTCAGGCGATAGCCGAGATTGTGCAGGATAAGGCTGATGGTTCGCAGTTCAGGGTTGCCTTCTGGCGACAAGACTCGGTAAAGATTCTGGCGGTTCAAACCCGTTTTTTCCGCAAGGCGCGTCATCCCCTCCCGTGCTTCCACCACGTTCCGCAGCGCTTCCAGAAAAAACGCAATATCGCCATCCTGCTCGTACTCTTCAAGGGCAACGTCCAGGTAAGCCTTTGCCATTTCCGGGTTCAGCATTTGCTCGAACACAACCTCGTCATGGTTTCTCAGTTTCTTGCTCATCCTGTTCCTCCTGATAAGCCTGCCAATATCCTTTAGCCTTTTCTATGTCCCTGTCCTGGCTGTCCTTGTCGCCACCACATAGAAGAATTACTAGATCGTTCGCGGATTCTCCAAAGTAAACGCGGTAGCCACTGCCAAAGAAAAACCTCATTTCTTGCACGCCTGAGCCAACTGACTTGCAATCCCCGTAATTGCCCTGCTTGAGTCGCTCTATCCGTCGGATTATCCTGGAACGGATCACATAGTCCTTCAAGTTTTCCAGCCATTCGGTGTACGGCTCCTTGCCGTCTTCTGTAGCATAGACTAGCAGTGTTTTTTGACGAACGATATCAGCCATAGATTATAAATCGTAGCTTAAAAGCGACAAAGTTTCAAGAATGACGCTGCCCTGCCAGATTTGGGGGCTGAAACCAAAACTCTATCTTGAGCCATTGCTTAATTCTTAGTTTTCTTCTCAATTCGTTTTAGTAGCGGAAATGTCACCAATTACTTTCTCCAAACTGTCGGTGAGATAATTTTGGCTGATTCATCATCTAAATAGAAATTGTAAACAGGCTCTCCTGATAATTCACAGCGAAGCGGCTCAATAATTTTAGTGAACGGATTCCAAACTGCTGTTACAGTCCGTTTCGCTTTCTTCCTTTGCAACTCACACTGAATATGTACCGTAGGTAGATGGATAATCATTGCACTGTGCAACGAAGCTTCTACACTCATTGCATAACGCTCTTGGATGTCCAACAATTTTCTCTCTAACTCTCTATTAGTGGCTTCAATTCGTGCTAATTCTTTGTCTTGTTCATCACCAATCAATTTTTTTAACTCAATCTTGTTGCGAATCGAGTCGCTAATCGTGTTGTAATAATCCTTGAGTCTTTCTTCATCTCTAGCTCTTGCTCTTGTTAATTTAGCCTGCCAATTATCTAGAGATTTACCAATTAATATTGCACTTTGATGTTCAATTAACCTCAACAAATCTTCAATTGGCATCGCCAATGGTGTCTCTTGATGCTCCACAGTCATTAGGTCAGACTCCCAAAACAAAGCATCCCCAATTTCTACTGGTGTTACTCCTGTTATTTCATTGATAATGAACGAAACTAAACCAATCCTTTTTTCGGAAGCATTCGCTGTGTAAGCGACATTACACAAGATGTAACGAGTAATTTCTGGTTTAGCATCTAAAAAACGAATTAAGCCATTTTGAGGTGCGAGTCTCTCCAATAAAATTTTCTCAAAGCCTGTGTTTTTAAGATGTCCATTGATTTTAACACCCAACGCACTAATAAGTCCTTTAACAGCTAATAGTTCAGATAGCTTATTTAAGACTTCTGAATGATAGGTGACAAAAACACTTTGAGGTACATCAGCAATAGTAGTAAAAGTAACTTCTTCTGGAAGCGAAAGCAGCGATGCTATATTTTCCGTCAACAACACCTTTAAAATGTGTTCACCAGCAGGTTCTGCTATTCCATCATGCAGAGAAACAATTTTTGATAATGTAGCAATAATTGGGTCTGATAACATATTTATTCAAATCAATCTCTCAAGCTTCAAAATCTTCGCCAAAAATCTGTTCATCCAGTTCTTGAATTTGCTGATACTGGTTTTTGGCTTTCAACAAATTATCTGCCAATTGCTCGAAGGCTGTATCTAATTCGGGCTTGACTTGATGCTTGAGCCAGATATCCATAACAATTTCACTAAAGTCAAATTCATCATCCACATTCCCTAAAATTGTTTCAATCTCTCCGACCACTAGTTCAAACATATTAATTTTGTCATGCAAGATCCGCAGAATATACTCTTCGATACTGCCCTTGAGACAAAAGTTAAAAATAAAAACATCCTGGGTTTGTCCAATGCGGTGAATACGACCAATGCGCTGTTCTATTTTCATTGGGTTCCAGGGGAGGTCATAATTAACGATCGCGTTCGCAAACTGAATGTTACGTCCCTCTCCGCCTGTTTCGGATGCCAGCAGTACAGAAACAGTATCTCGAAATGCGGCTATAGCCTCATCTTTTTGTTTAAGGGACATCCCACCAGTAAATTCTGCAAAGGGTATATTTGCTGCTTGGAGAGTTTGGGTCAAATAAGTGCTAGTTGCTTTATGGGTTGTGAAGACCAAGGTTTTCTGGGAAGATTTTGAGAGCATCTCTACCAATACTTTTGCTTTCTCGACCTGCTTCACCTGGGCTGCTCGTCTTGCTAAAGACTTCAGTTCAGAGTCAGGTAGGCGTTTGGTCAATTGCTTGAGGGAGTCAGCTAAAGCACCAGGGGATGAACCAGCACGCATCAGCAAATTGGTGCGGGAGAGTCTGTCTAGCTTATCCTCTGAAGAACGTAGATACTCGCTCAAATCTTGGTAAAGTTTCTCCTCGCCTGCTGCTGGGGTAACGGTAATTGTGGTGGCGAAGCGTTTGGGCAGTTTGACATCTACTAGGGCGCGGGTATTTCGCACCATAACTTCCCGCATCAGGGAGCGCAACTTTTCTGGATTTTTAGGGACTCGTCCATTCCTGGAATCGACATATTCTTTTTTAAAAGCGGCTTCTGTTTGTAGCAGTCCCGGTTTGAGGAGGGTCAGCAGATTAAACAGTTCAATAAGGGAGTTCTGCACTGGCGTAGCAGTGAGCATGAGGATAAAGCGCTTATTGAGGGCGTTGACCAGTTTCCAGTTGAGGGTAGTGCGATTTTTCAGGTGGTGGGCTTCATCGACAACTACCAAGTCCCAAGTGCGACTGGTTACGTGGGGATAATGTTTAGCAGACTTAGCCGTGTTTAATGAAGCGATAATTCGCGGATTATTTGTCCAAAAAGAGTCTATCGGTTGTTGCGGGTCACGGTTATCTGTGGTAATAGTAGCGATGTTAAATTTATCACTTAACTCTGATTGCCACTGGGAAACTAGGGATGCGGGAGTTAGCACCAGCAGAGACTGTACCATACCCCTTGCTAAATATTCGGCTATGATTAGTCCCGCTTCAATGGTTTTGCCCAATCCGACTTCATCCGCAAGCAATGCACGTCCACCCAGTTGTCTAAGTACTTTTCGGGCTGTTTCAATCTGATACCAGTATTTGTCGATAGCAGTTAGTGTGGGCAGGCATATTAGCTGATCGTAGTCTGCCATTACCGAAAGGTTGAACAGGTTTAAACGCGCCTCGTAGAACTTGAGCGGGTCATATTTACCTACTTTGAGAGCTTCACTGGCAGTGGAAGAATTGAATTTGAATGTATAGTTTGTCTCCATGATGCACCCTTAATAGCTACTTTTAACCACACCGCGCACGCACATTTGACCAGTTCAGCACTTAGTCGCCATAGAGTTCCGAGTCTAAGTTGGCAGCCAAGGAGCCATGAGATACTGCACCGATAAAGTTTGCCAGGGGGTCGCTACTGCCAGTGAGTGAGTTTGTGATTGGTGATTTCTGGGTAAGTGCAAGCTGTTGAACATACCGCAACACCTCTTCTTGGTGCTGCTCTGGCAGTTGTTCAATCGCTTCACAAATGGCTTGTTTGGTTGTCATAGGAATGACTTAATGTTGCTTGATTCTATAAAGTCTACTGCTGAAATTACCGTCTTAGCTAGAACTTCTCTTCTTCTGATACACTTCAGTAAACTGGAAACTAAAACCGAGCCGGTTGACCAAAGATCATCGTATCTTCTAGGAACGAAAGCCAGTGTCAACTTTTGACAAGCAATGCCGCATTATCGCCCTGTTTAACCAAGCGGGTGGTGTCGCCAAATCGACACTAACCCAAAATTTGGGATACCACTTAGCACGACGCAAACATCGCGTTCTCCTCATTGACCTAGACCCCCAAGCAAGCTTGACCAAATTCATGGGGTTAGTGCCATCTCAGTTACAAAAAACCGTTGCTGATGCCATTATCGACGAGCAGCCCTTACCAATTCATGAGGGCATTCACGGCATGGACTTGGTTCCAGCAAGCCGAGTCTTAAGTGGAGCCGAAATGCAGTTAGTCAGTGCTGCGATGCGCGAGTTGCGCCTTAAGGAAGCCATTGAATCTGTTCTAAATGAATACGACTTCATTCTTATAGATTGTCCCCCCAGCTTAGGATTGCTTTCGTATATCGCCTTAGTCGCGGCCACACACGTACTCGTTCCCGTGGAAACCCATATAAAAGCCTTTGAGGGAACAGACGAACTCTTACAAACTATCACCCACGTAAAAAATAAAGCTAACCGCAAAATCCAAATAGCAGGGTTTGTTCCTACGCGGTATGCTCAACAGAACTCAGCCGATAAACGCGCATTGGCAGCAATCACTGAACAACTTTCCGCTTGGGGTCGTATTTTCCCACCCATCCCCAGAGCTACCGCTTTTGTCGATGCGTCAGAAGAACGTGCGCCCCTAGCAGTATTTGACCAAAAACATCCTGTAGTCGCTATTCTTGAAGAAATCGCCAAGGCTTTGGAGGCTTTATGATCCGACGCAAACAAACAGACAAACCCTTTGGGGGTCAAATTACAACTCCACCACCTGCACCTTGGTTATCCTCACCAGATGGCGAGTTGCCAGCCGCTACTGAAACTACTATCAAACTCTCAGATATAGTTCTGCCTCAACACCAGCCCCGACGATACTTTGACCCACAAGCATTAAAAGAATTAGTCTCGTCAGTCAAGCAGCATGGCATCCTCCAACCTTTGTTGGTGCGTCCAATTGGCGGTGGGAAATACGAATTAGTAGCAGGAGAACGACGCTATAGGGCAGGGCAGGAAGCAGAACTTGAAGTTGCGCCTGTGGTTGTGCGTGAGCTATCTGATGACCAAGCGTTTCAGTTTTTTTGATTGAAAACCTGCAACGAGAAGACCTTAACCCTGTTGAAGAAACTGAAGGGATATTGCACCTGTTGGCAATCCGGCTGCATTGCGATGTAGAAGCCGTCAAATCCTTGCTGTATCGAATGAAAAACGCTCACAGTAAGGGGGAACAGCCGTCAAAATCCTCATTAAATGAATCTAGTAAAAACGTTTTTCCTAACTCAGATAATCCACAAACTGAGGACAACATTTCTGAGCATTTAGCCGAGAAAAATGAATCTAGTAAAAACGTTTTTCCTAACCCAGA
Source organism: Nostoc sp. WHI (assembly GCF_015714725.1). GTDB lineage: Bacteria > Cyanobacteriota > Cyanobacteriia > Cyanobacteriales > Nostocaceae > Nostoc. The sequence continues at coordinate 22,182 of NZ_WBKM01000210.1, read as the reverse complement.
TAATCCGCAATCTGAGGACAACATTTCTGAGCATTTAGCCAATGAAACTGAATCTAGGAAAAACGTTTCTCCTAACCTAGATGAAGAACAATCAAACACGGTACAACAGGTGTTTGAGAGTCTGGGACTCATGAATTGGCTATCGTTCATCACCACACGCTTACCTTTGCTCAATCTGCCCGAAGAAATTTTAATGGCACTGCGTTCCGGGAAACTGGAATACACCAAAGCACAAGTCTTGGCGCGGGTAAGAAATAATGAAATCCGAAAAAAACTTTTGTCCGAAGCGATAGCATCGGATTGGTCTTTAAGCCAAATCAAAGAAAAAATCACAGATTGGACTGATGATGAACAAACATCCTCATCTAAAGCATCTAACCAAATACCAGACCGCCTTCAAAATATCACCCAGCGCATTAAAAAGCGTCAGCTTTGGAAAGAAAAAGACAAGCAAAAGCAGCTAGTAAACCTTTTAAACAAACTCGAAGCCTTACTAGGGGATGAGTGACTCTGACCGCTACAGCCCCACTGCTTCCACAGCTTATCACCGAGCGGCTGGGGCATCAGGGCAACCGCAAGATATTGGTCAGGGCAGTATCCTTAAATATCATTACCGTTGTGTTCCGGTGATTGCTGATTTTTGCGATCGCTTGTGCAACTACGGTATGGTTATCAAAATTGACCATCCTGTAGGGGGATTATGTGGGTTAACTACCAACATTTAAGATATGAATTGCTAGCAGTTATTGAAACACAATTGCTTCAGGCGATTGGCTGTAAAAGGAAAGTTACGTCTCATGGGTGAAGCAAAGCGCAGAAGAAAATTAGACCCTAATTATGGGATCGGTGGAGTAACGCCCAGAAAAAAACCAGAGTTGACTCCTGAGATAATTTACACTGATCGCATTCAGCTAAAAAATCTCCCGTTGACGATTGAATCACTAGCGGATTATGACTTAACAATCATTGACTGTAATTTTCGAGGAATCGACCCAAATTTAATACATGCAAATTTTGAGCATTTGAGAGATGAAGCAATGGGATTTTGTCAGAAATCTTATTCCTATGGAAGGAAGACTTATCTCAAGCCATTGATGAAGAATCAACAAAATTTGGAGCGGTTAAAAAATGAACTAGGAAATGAACAGGGTGTACTGTTTATTTATGATGACTATGAACTGTCGGAATTATGTACATTCTTTTGGGTTCGAGCAGTAGATTGTGAGCGTCAACTAAAAATGGCTTTAGGAGATTATGTAGGTAATTGGATTGCTAATTTAGTTATAGAATCAGCAAAGCTTGCATGTCTAAACAACTTTCCTATATTGACTTATTCTCCGATTTCACAAATAAATGATTCAACGCCAGCCTCATTTTTTCTAGCTAATTTAGCCAAGGCTGACAGATAGTTAAACTTGTTGAAAAATAAGTGAGAATAGAAAGTTAGTAACCAAGTGGAGAAATGCTGAACATCCAACGGGCATTAAAGCAAGATAGGCTGTTACGCGCACTGATTAGATTAAACCGGAAAGCTTTTGAGGCGCTTTTGCCGACGTTCAGCAATAGGATGGTTGCCTAACACGATTAGCTGGTTCTTTTCAGACAGCCTTTAAGCGTGTGATGTCGTCTTCCCCTCAAAAAACGACATCCAAAAGTGCGATCGCACTTAAAAAAGATTTTTTAGCATACACTTTACCAAAATAGGATGGTAAATTCTGCAATACAAAGGACAGTAGATGAAGATAACGGCCCTTGAGTTGCTCCAGCGATATGCTGCTGGGGAGAGGGATTTCAGTGGGGTTAATTTGCAAGAGGCTGACTTGAGCGGAGTTAACCTGAGTGGGGCTAATCTGAGTCGAGCTAATTTGTTGGCTGCTAACTTGAGTGGAGCTAACTTGAGTGGGGCTAATCTCAGCTATGCCGAATTGAGTCTGGCTAAGTTCATTGGTACTAACTTGGAAGGGGCTAGTGTGACCGATGCTGACGCTGTTTGCGCCAGATTTGAAAATGCTAATCTCAAAGGGTCTTACCTCAGTGATTTCGGTCAGGCTCACGGAGCTTATTTCCAAAATACTATTGTAGGTAATGGCGATATTCTTGTCGAAGAGAGTATTGAAGGATGATTCTCATACCCCTATTTCCAAGAAAAAAGAACTCGTTGCGAATCATGCGGCAACGCGGAGTGGTAGGGGCGGGCTTGTGGATCTTGTCAGCCCAACCAGTATCTTAATGCCCGTCCCTACCACCGCATGATTCGAGCGAAGCGGCAACGAGTTCGTCGGGTCAACGCTCTTATTACCGACTAAAACCCCTAGAGCGTTGCTTCTGCTTAAGCATTTCTTGCTGCTGCTGTTCAATAAGAATTTCATTCCAAGTTCGCCCACTAGGTGCAATTCTTTTTCTTGTGATCAAACCTGACCTGGAAATTATCTTCAGTACAGTATTGTCTGCCTAGACACAATAACAATACTTGATACAAAAATGAGTATTGCGGGTAGCAATAGGGAGTATTTAGGCGGAGAATTTCTGTAGGGCTTCCAAGTGACGCTCACACCTTTTGGATCAAAAATGAGTATTTGCGCGTCATCTAAAGCCAAATTATTGCTTAGAATCAACTCTTGAGCAAAACTCTACTTTTTCATATTACCTTATACTACATTTGTAACCAAAAAACTGCACTCCACTTTTTAGTTACACCAAAGCTATCTTGTAAACACCACTTATTACATAGGCTTTATGTAGATTATAAGTATTGAAATAGTAGTTCTAAATACCTTGCCCAAGTGGTAGCTGTTGGGTAGCTCAACTGGTGACACACCGCTACCAGTTGAGTAATAAAAAAGCGAGTTGTTGAAAATTTGATGATTCCCCAACTGGTAGCTATAGAGTAGACCTACTGCTACCAGTTGAGCATAAGACATTTCTTGAAAAATTCTTGCGTAATGCTTACTGACTAGGACTTACAGCAAATTTTGATCGCTGGATTCATTCTCAATAACTTCAAAATTATTGAGAATTGATAATACATTTATGTTGCAATTGTGCTTCAAAAATTCTTTCTAGAGCTTAACCTAGCCTACTTAACATCCGATTTTTTTTCTTCATGCCTGAATAGAAATTGTTCCTTTTACAATCTCCACGCTTGTCAATAGAGATGAAACTTGTTTTAAGTAGTGAAATTGTCTGATTAATCACAGTTACAAATAGCAGACATTTTGCACCTAAAACCCCGATTCCTGTGCAAAATGTCTGCTATTCTGCACAGCTTATACACGCCTTTAACTGTTATAGCTGTCAGGAAACTTTGATTATTCACTACAAAATGTCTGCTATTTAGAACATGGCTTTGACCAAAAAATTGGTATTTAATACATACACCAACTAGCTTTTAGCCACTTTTATCAAACTTGCTCATTCTCAATAACTCTAAAATTATTGAGAATATATAATACTTTTATGTTGCAACTGTACTTCAAAAAAACTGCTCTCTTAACTGCCCAGCTAGTAAAAACTAAAGCGGAGCGATCGCGGCAACGAGTTCGGTCTACGCTCTGCGTGGCTCACAAGCTAAAACCACGATCCTGCTGTCTTTGCCTTTGTTGCTCCTCCCTGAGATGAGCTTCTAATTCCTGACTCCAATCAGGATTATGGGTTTTGAGCCTTTTACCCTGTGGCAACAATTCTAATACTGCACTAGCTGCGTTATTCCCAAGTTCATCATTATTGAATGCTACGACAACCCTATTGAAACTCTTGAGAAATTCCATAGGTAGGTTATTCGGGTCATCAGCTACTATCAACATGGTTCTAGTTGGTGGTAGTCCCTTGCAACTTGAGATCAGGTAGGTAGCTGCTGACATCGCATCAATTGGTGTAGAACACAAAAAGACGTTTTCTACCTTGTCCGTAGGTTGCCCTCCCAATCTCAGATAAAACCAACCATAAGCTGTAGAGGTGTTTTGGTCATACTCCACAGTGCGATGATTTTCTCTAGGCTTTGACCAAACTAATGCGCCAGTTTTTTCACCATCTAAATTACGCTTGATAAACAAAATATTCCGTTGCTCATCCATGTAAAGCAACTGATTACCATGTAATCCTTGCACAATATAATCTGGTATATAGCGTTTCTCGCTTAAGTACTTGTGCAACACTTGCCAAAGAACTTTATCCTCTGGTGGTGGGGTGAACTCAGGCTGTTGTTGTTTGCGTTCAATATCTTGAAAGAGTTTTTCTAACTGCTCAACTGGGAGTGGTTTAACAGGTTTGAGCAGCAATTCATTAATAGGTTCATCATCACGTTCTGTTTGGTAGTCAACGCCAAGATGTTTTTGCAAACCGGGGAAGGTGTAGGCAGGCCCCAAAGAAGTGCCGCTAAATTTCTGGTCACTCCAGGAATACGAGATGCCTTTACTTTTACCGTTGCGTGTTAGCCCGTGACGAACTTCTACACCCAACAGTTGCAATCGTTCAACCAGTTGGGGCATAGTCGGTTTATCTACTGTGGCGCGGTCGATTACTTCAATTAGTTGGGTTTTGATTGGCTGTTGTGGCGGCGTGTTTCTCTCACCCTGCTCATACTCCAATTGTTCTCTCTCAAATCGTTGCTGTTGCCCGGAACTCGGAGCGCGGCTCAGTTTCTCTTTACTACTTAGAGCTTGCTGCAACCCATATTCTAGTTCTAGCTGGCGAATGATTTTTTCAGAGCGCATATACTCCCAGCTATCACGGGTAATCTTGCCGTCATCCAAACTAATTCTACTGGCGCAAATATGTATATGGTCGTGGTTGCGATCGCTGTGGCGGTAGATGGCATATTGGTTAGCTGTGTAGCCCATTTCTGACATATACTTGTCGGCAACCTCGCACCAAGTATCATTGTCTAGCTGTTCGCCTGGGCTTAGTGAGAGCGAAACATGATGAACTACTTTCTCTGCTTCTGGATTAAGTTGTCGAGACAGTCGGAATTCTCTGGCTAATTCTCTGGCATTTGTGCCAAACATATTGCCGCCAATTAAAGATGACTCCTCTTTGTTTTCAAGATAGTCAAGGAGTCCGCGAAAGCTTTTACCTTTGGTTTGGTTGCCAATCATTTTTACTCCCAGTCTTCCGAATCACTGTCATCATCAATGTCATCGTCATCAATAATTTCAGTTTCGATTTGGGACAATTCTCGACCAATTTTTTGTAAGAGTTCTTGTAGCTGTTTTAGTTGTTCTGGATCTGCGGGTGGTCGCAGTCCCATTTTAATAGCTGTGTTAGTAGCTCTAGTGAGTTGATTAATATTGCTGCCGATGCGGACTAATTCTCGGTAAGTAGCTAGGGTTATTTTGCTCAGTCGTTTGGGCAGTGGTTTTAGTAAAACACTGCGTCTCGTTAACTCCGCTATGCTAAGTCCCGCGTCTGATGCTTTGAGCTTAATCATCTCGTGTTCGATTGCGTTGACACGAGCTTCTAATGTCTTAGTACGAAGCAGGTTTTTTGAAAGTTTGGGACGCATAACTGTGGGATGTCTTAGAGGGGGTTTCCAAAGCGGGGACACTTCCCCCTTTGGCAAGCCTGTCGTCCGAGCAAAGCGAGGTTTGCCGGAGGCAAAAGGCACGGCTTGCTTCTAGCCCAAATACGGGGGTAGGGAGGGGTAGGGAGGTGTCGAGTGCTACCTATGTACGGAGGCACAGCGAGAGACTGGGGGCGAGGGGACGACAGCGTAGCTGGGTGGACGGTTTCGGGTGATTTCGGGTGGGATGAAGTCAGAGAACAGCGTAGCTATTTCGTCATAATTATATCAGTGTTTGTTGAATTACTGCTAAGGCGTAGGCGGGGTGGTTTAGCTACAGTCAGCAACAGTCAAGAACAGGGGAACATAGCGACAGTGTAGCTGGAGCCGTAAGAAATATATCAGCATCTAATAAATAATGGTAACGGCGTAGCCGCCGACATGAAAATTCTAACCAGCGTAGCTGAAACCATCTGAGAATCTGGAGTTATACTTTTTGAAAAATAGTGGAAAATAAGGGAATTATGATCTCAATTTAATTTCATAGCAATGGTTGAGCCAAAAGATTCTGGTCAGATTACGTATAGCAAGATTGATGAGGCGATTACTGCCTTGAAGGATATAAAACCGAAAGAGCGGGATAGTGTATCAGACAGAGAAGCTATTCGGAAAATGAGACGGTATATCGAGAAACTGACTTCTGATAAGTATGGCTATACTTACGATGAAGTCTCAGAGATGCTGAAAGGTCTGGGGATTAATTTAAGTGGTAGCAGAATTAAATATTTATTGGGTGAGGTGAAGAAAAGCAGCCGTCGCCATCAAAAGACATCTTCAAGCGGCAACAGTAATACGTCAGAGAATCCGGGTACTGAAAATCAGCAAAAAGTTGAAGCCAGTAGCTCAGCTGAAGAAACACCTGTAAAGAATACGAAGAGCAAGAGCAAGAAACAACAGCCAGCAGCGCAGGAGCAAGAGGATAAATAAGAGCCAACTAGCCAACCAAACAGGTCAGCTTTTGTGCCAAAAATTTACAGTGATGATGAAATATAAGCTGACTGAATTATGACTGCTATAGTGATCCAATTTTACAAGCAGCATTAGTGGAGTTTGTCATTGATGAGTTTAAGCACGATTAAATTTCACTCGCCAACAACTCTTAAATCATCAGTTGTAGATATGGGCAGTTTCTCCTTAGATTTTACTAACTTAGGAGTGTCGGGTGGGTTTGATGTAGACTTTGGTGGACGACATCGCTCACAATACTTTGGTTGGGATGGGTAGCAGATGCGTTCTACCACAGAGTTGCACTGCTTACACACAAAGCGATAGGTTCTCTGTTTAATCACCCTCACGTGAGCTTGAACAAAAACTTCCTTACTTTCCACCAGTCTGTTACCTCAAAGACAATTAATCATTCCTATGGCTGAATATTCATCGATTCTTAGGTTCTTAGAAGCAGAACGTGAACGCTACATTCTGGAAGCGGCTGAATTGGAACGCCGCCTCAAACTTGTTCACAATCAGATGAATGCTCTAGACGCTCTAATCAGAGGATACGCAACAGAAGAACAGATGTATTCTACCTCTAGACGTTTATCTAATTTACACTCACCACAAGCATTTCTTCAGCAGAATTTAGCTGAACTTGAGGAAGATGATCTTAAAGATGAGTATCTTGAACAGCAAAATATTGTTGAAGAAAACACAGCGATAAATAATTCAGCAATTGGTGAGCAAACTTCCCCAACCTCCCAGAGCGAACCAACCATCACAGAAGACAAATCAGGGGACTCTTCTACAAATGAAATAGATATATCTGACATTCCCAAACTTGGTACTAAAAGAAAGCCTACCTCTTTGCCACTACTGCTCGAATTTCAAGACTACTCTGTACAGAATGCCATTTTGATTCTGATGCGCCGCCGTCCTGATTTGCATATGCACATTGATGCAATTGTCCGCGATATCTATGGCGATTTACCACAAGAACAGTTCAAGACAGCAAGGATGAATGTTACTAAAGCACTTTCTACTGGTTCTCAGTTGGGAATGTGGTATCGAGTGCTACGCGGTACTGGTGTCTACACTTTGCACTATGAGAAAGGTGTGACTGCTAGAGGTAAATAGGGGAGCAATAGCTCTGGAAGATAAAAGCATTTTGCCAATACATTAGATAGCCGTGCCAGCAAGCCGCCGCAACACTATATATAAAATCTTGGGGGTTTGAGGGCTTATGGCCATTGGACTGTATTACTTGTCCAGTAAACCTGTTTATCTATTTAATTACCGTTAGTGGACGTGACGAAAAACTGGCATATTGAGGCTGTTGGTAGGTCAACTGTCACCGAAGTTTAGTTCACCAGCCCTCTAAAAACGTGTACTAGACGTAAACAAGGCATCAGAAAACTAGCCGTAGTCTATTGGCTACAACGCCGCACAGCTATTTACTGTTGTTTATAGTTGCCAATTGTGGTTAAGCCTGGGCTGCATCCCTGGACAGCCAGTTCTGGAAGATTTGCTCACGTCCATCGTCAGCCTCAACCACACGATAAACTCGTTGGCGTTCGCCAGTTCCATCTCTACCTTGATACTTTAATTTCAGCCCTATCTTCTTCAGCAATCGCCGTAAGATAACGATGGGGCTGTCATTGTCATTGAGGGTAATATCCAGAACGGTTTTCACCTGCCACTTCACTCTAAGGGCATTGTTAGCCATCTGCACGAGGTCGGCATCAGTTCCCCGGAATTCGCGATCGCCGTCGATGAATTGGGGGATGTTGAACAGTTCCAAGGCATGAATCACTAGCCCAAGTTGACCACCGTTAAAGTCTGGTAGCCATGCGCTCTTGGCAAGAAGCATCTTTTCACCCAGTTTGCGATCGCGGTCAGCAACTTTCGCTCTGCCCAAGGTCAGGTAAAAATGTAGCCTCAGTTGTGGGTAATAACCTCGATCGTCTTTTTTGACGAGTTCCGAGGTAACATCCACACCGTAACGCTGTTCTAGCTTATATTTGCGCTCAATGTGGCGTTCAGTTGTGGTTTTAGCCCGTTGTTGTTGCAGCGCCTCATATTTGGCAGCAGTCATCGTAGTTGTATCGGCAGCAGTGATATCCTGACATTCACCGTTGTAAACTTCATTTGTTTGGGCGGTGATTTCGTTGTTTAACTTTTTGCGAATTTTGTTGTCATGGACATCGACAATGTTATGGCCTTCGTTGCCTAATTCCTCTAGCACTGTGTCGCGGTAATGAATCATACCCGCATTGATGCGACAAGCCATTTTGCCAAAAACGTTTAAGGCAGTGCGATTAATGTTGATTTCATCGCCGTCAATGATCAATGAAGCATTCTGTAGCAGCTTCAAGTTAGCTTGAAAGCGTTTATGCTCACAGGCTAACAGGGATTTGAGGTTAATTGCTCCGTTACCAATCTTTCCTAAGCCATGACTGGCTACCCAAAGATGACGCGGTATCGCCTCTCGGACACGGGCTAAGGCTTGGCGAGTGGCATTTTCTGGTGCTACTCCCCGAAAGCATCCCCAAACACTGGTAAAATGCCCCCAAATGTCGATGCTGACCCCTGTGCCGATGGATGGGGAGGCCAGCACAATGTCATATTCCAGCAGTACTTTGTTTAATCTCGATATGCAGTTGTAAGCTTCGTGTTGCGGGTCGGCAATCGTTTCGGAGTCAATACGAAGTATTTTGCGATCGGGAAATTGTTTCTTAAACCTCGCCTCTAAAACTTTGGTTCCCCATTTGGATTTAGCTTTTTGGCAATCAACGGCAATAAAGGGCTTACCCCCGGTTTTGATGTGGGCTTCCAGGGCAGCTAACCAATTAACCGGGGTAGTTTGTTTGTAGTGGTAAATGTTCCAGGGTTGACCCTTCCAGTTGTTGACGACTACCCAAGGGGTAACTTGGGTTTCTGCCAGACCCATAACCATTTCTGGCGATAAATCAGATAAGTCAGCATCAGCCAGGATGACTTTACCACGTCCAGGAGCGAAGGCATTTTTGAACAACTGTGAAAGTTGGTTGAGGACTTCGACCCGATGCTTCTTAACTTCAGTGTTGGCAGAGAGCAAGTGCCAGATCACCTGCTCGGATTCGTCAATGATCACTAAGGGTTCTTTCCAGTGGGCAGCGTTAAATCTGGCTTGACCGTTGGGGTGTAAACTGTCTACACACAGCGCAAAACCAAGTAAAATCCCGGTTTCGCTGTTTCTGACTTCGGTGATGTAGGGGATGCCTACCCGATCCGCGATCGCACTTGCTAACTGTACCCTGTGCGATAACAGGATAACGGGTTGACCGTTGGCGATCGCCTCTTGAACGATCGCGGCAAATGACTGTGTTTTACCTGAACCTTTAGGGGATTTGAGCAAAATCAGTTTGGCGGTTTCTGGGATAGCCAATTCTCCCAGGTAACGCTGATTGAGGACGAGTGCCGCCTCAATTGAGAGTCGGCTGTACTCTTTGACCTGCCATTTTTCTTTTGTCAGTGCTAGTTTTATAATTTCATCAGTAACAGCTGGCCCCCTAGCGGCGATTAAGTCATCAATGCCTTTTTCAGGGTAACTCCACTGTGTAACTAAGACTTGACAGCCACACTTCGTTAACAGTTTTGCGGTTTGGCTAATGGCAATATTCACCCGTTGGACTGTTTCTGGCTTGGTGTCGTGGTCAAAGCAAATGATGAATTTACGTCCAAGGGTAGCAAAGTGTTGTAGCTCTGGAATTAGGTGTAAATTACCTGTCGGTTGCCCAAATTCATCTTTGGGATTGCGGTAGCCACTGTTTATCCCAGGAAGGGCGATCGCCGCATAGCCCAAAGTAAGCAATGCCCCTGCTTTTTTGGCCCCTTCACAAATCACAACTGGGATGTTGTACTTCCATACCCAATGCCAAAAGCCTAATGCCCTATCTTCATCGCTGATGGGCAAGTCATATCGTGCGGCTACACTCTCCCAGATGTAATCTGGTACTGCCAGGAAGAATGCCCGTGTTGGCACTCGCAACGGATGTTCATACTTGATGAATTTAAGAACTTTGTTCAGGTCGCGCCTGGGGCGATCGGGTTTCATGCCGCCCCACATCATGGGGCTATAATCGTTAAGCGGGTCAACGCCACTGCACCACCAGTTGAGTCCTTCGATGTGGCGATACTTCTTCAATACCCCGTCTCTGAGTCGTCCATCGTTACGGCGGGGGACGTTTTGACCATAGAACAGGTAATCGTAGGCGGCAGTACCCGATACGGAAATCACGTTTAGCGCAATAATTCCAGGGTCAACAGCACTGGCTAACCATTCATTCCAATGGTGCGCTTCTATGTCAGAGGGACGGGATATGATCTCGTACCTCTGTGTAACTTCAATTTGTTGAAGCCCACAGTTACTATTTTTCACAGCTTTTTCCCTCAAATACGTTGTTTTTCAGTATTTGGAGGGGGTTATCGCGCTGCCATACCTTATATCTACATAAATCGCTGTATTGCTCGAATTTTGCCCAATTTTGGTTTTGAAAACAAAGATTTGATGACTTTTTTAGCCAAAATCTCCCAACAGAAGCACACCAAAGTTGCCACAGCTATCGATATAATAGTGTGAAGGCAGCACGGACTAAATCTCATTTCCAATCAGTGGTTTTCTAAGCTTCCAACTTTTCGGCCACTGCTTTGGTTTGTTTGAGATCCCCTCTCCGGCTCCAGTAAATAGAATATGAGTTTAAACCTCGGATAAAGCGTCACTACTTACTAGCTAGTGGCGCTTTTGTCCATCTATCTTTTGATACTTTTGTATATTTACCTCCGTGTACGCTTCATTTCAGTACTTGCCTGATCTTACAGAACAATCGAACACTTGACATCCAACTTGAATACGAATTCTCCGTAACGCTACTTAACAAGCCTGCTTGATAGTGGTTGTACGTTGGGGTGGTAGCCTTCTGGAGTTTTAGTCATGTATTGCCCTTAGTTTTCTTGGTTTTCTCTTCAGGCTTGTTTCCTTCTGAGTTAGTCCTTTCGCCCTCCATTTCATCTAGATATTTTTGCAATGCCTTTTCTACCACTTCTGAAATTGTAGTTTCTGTAGATGCAACAAAAACACGAAGCCTTCGGGCTAAGTCTCTCTTGACAAGTCCTGTAATACGAGAATAATCAGGGTTTTCTCTCCTGCCCAAATCATCAGTCTCAATAGTTTGCTCTACCATTCTCCCACGATATTTTTAAAACATTTTTTTGTTCACCCGTTATAACGGGTGAACGTTGGTCTATAATATCATCATCAAGCCAAAAAACGCCACCCAACAAAGGCTAGAGTTGCCGGAAAGTGATGCTATGGCTTGCCCCCAACTGGATATGTGGATTTAAAGCGATTTAGCCTCTAAATTCTCCAAATCCAGGAAAATCAAGACTTTCACCAATCATCTGAACCATGACAACGACATACACCAATGCCAAAAACTGGCTAGTTCAGGCAGACTTGTTAGCCAAATCCGGGCTAACTGACCTTATCGCCGGAAAAGACTCAGGTGCAGGGTATGGGAAGGCAATCATCGGTGATTTTTCTATCATGATGCCAGCCGTATACTCACTTGTTCGCAACCGCAACATCATGCACCACGAAACCATCTCAAAAGATGGGGCATGGGTACGTTATGTAGAAGGAACGCGGCTTGACTTAAAAGATGTTCAATTTTTCTGGGGCAGTGCAGCGATCGCTCAAACTGACCACACCCTGTTACACGAAGATAAAGCCAAAAAAGCAGAACTGGCACTTGAGTCTATCCTTGCAGACTTAGCCGTTCTGAATATTCCCGATGGGGTCAAGCTTTCAATTAGTTTGAGCAATCACAACCCCGAACGCTGGGGCCAAGAGATTAAACGCAGAGTATCAGGGACTCACACCTTTGAACATCTGCACCCTGTAACTCGTTCTATTGTCACCAAGACAGTTGAAATCGTAGTCACAGGCATTTATCCCGAAGGTTTTGGAAGCATTGCCCATTGCTTATTCGGTGAAGCATCTCTGGTGCTTGACCCCTCAGAATTAGCGATCGCACTCGATATCGGTTCATCCACTTGGTTGGTGACTGTCTTTAACGGGAGCGGTGCAGTGATTGACAGACACCTCATAGAGGGTGGAGCGGGTGAACTGCACACCATGATTGCAGAAGCGCTCGACAAACGAAACGACCGAGTGAGTCTGCTGTCCAAGGATGTGAAGCACTCGCCCAGTTTGGTGAACCAGGGGATTATTGAAGGCACTTTCACTTATGGCGGCAACCACCTCACAGGTAAGAAGTTTGAAACCGAGTACAGCCAATGCCTAGACGAATGGTGGAGTAACAGGATTGAGAAATTCGCCAACTTTGTGACTGCTGGTAATTATCTAGACCGCGCTAAATACCTTGTCGCCTGGGGTGGGGGTGTTTCGCTGCCAGTGGTGGATCAAAACTTAGCCGGTCTAGGCTTTGTGGTCTTGAATAATCCCCAATTCATCAATGCCTTGGGGTTGAAACTATTAACTCAAATTGCAAGAGGAGCTTAATCAATGAATTACGAATCTCGGCGTATAACCATCTCCTACCTAGCAGTAATTGAATTGTGCAAGATTTTTGATTTACCCCAAGATGCACCGACACAAGCATTATCAGCAGGTGTAGAGAAGCTGATTTTTCAACATGGCAATGTGCAACCATCGCCCAAAGTTGAAACACCGCAATCTACACAGCCCAATAAATCGGCACTTAGCGCAATGGTCACTAATTTTAAAGGGGCAGCATGAGCAGAACCACATTCAGAAACACGGTTTTAGGCATCGGTGCAACAGCAGCAGCGTTAGCTCTTGGCTATTTCGGAGTCCAGCAGCTTGGCAGAAACAATATGTTTACCATCGCCGCAGTTGTGGGAGGTGCAGGGGCAATTAGCTATGTACTACAAAAACCGAGCCAGCCAGAAGCGCCAAGTAATCAGCCAGAACCCCAACCCACACCGATGAAAACCCAAAGGAAAGGGAAAAAGTCATGAGCGACCAAGACACCATGCAGACACAACCATCGCTAACAACCACTGAAATAATGACCATTCTCCTCGGTTGCGAACAGACTCTTAGGTTTGTGCAAGCATCTCCAAATTACAAACAAATCGAAGCGTCCGAGCGATTCAGTACATCGAATGACCTAAAAATAGGTGATGCAGTCCAAGCCTTGATGGAGATTCACGAAGCAATCCTAAATATCGAGTTCTATTCGCAGGTTTGAGGGACAAACTTATGCTTTCAACGACAGCCTTACAGCGTAACCACCTCTACGAATTCCGTGGTCAACAACTGCGCTACAGCCATCGGTCTAATTGTCGAGTCAATGAACCTTTCATATTCAATGACTCAAAGGGCAGACGAAAAGAATTAAGCCAAAACCAAGTGCAGAGGGAGGTTTTTGAACTTGTTGAGTTTTGTGAAAACTGATGATGAAGCGATCGCATCTGCCGGCAAGCTTGGCGATCGCCTAATCAGGATGTATCTCTCGCCGCAAAACGAAAAGTACTTAAGGATTCTAACAAATGACACTTGACTACAAAAATCCTAATGATTGGGGACGTTCACCCCTGACCGACTCTGCCCTAAGAAAGCAGCAATTCAAAGTAGAAAATCCTGAACAATGGGCAGCAATGATTTCGGCAGATATTGAGGCACTTGACACACTAATATTCGAGAGTGAAGATTACCCACCCTTCACCGGAACTGAATTCTTAGCGACTCATTCAACCATTGATGACCATCCATACTCTGCTGCATTTGGTCAATTCTTGGGTAACGGCATTGACGCGGACATTGCAAATATATTGGCGTTTGGCTCCAACAGATTTGATTTAATTTCTGATGATTTTGATGACCCTGTAAGGCAACTGGCAGCGAGAATTTATAGCCGATTTGAAGAGATGGGCTATTGGGATGAAGTGCCCCAAGAGTCGAGTGATATCAACTACGACAACATACCTTATTAGGAGAATAACGCAATGGACTTTGCAATACGTAATCCGGTAGTTGGTCATGCAAGCCATATTGATGAAAAAGCGCAAGCATGGGGAGGGTTTGAGTCTGATATTTTGGGCTATCTCTCAGATATAAATAAGCTCGAACAGTTTGCCGATTACGCCAATAATGCCCAAGAATTATCTGACCGATTAGAGCCATTTCTGGATAATGCCAAGGTGGTTTTTGAGGCGATGGAGAAGTTGACCAAAGGACAAGTTACCTGGGTCGAACTTCGTAAACAATACGGCTCTCATGTTGCGGGTGCTATCGCCAAAATTCGTAAACTTAACGCTGAATTTGACAGCGATATGAGTAAAATAGATGCCCAAGATAGAGCCGACCTCCTGCGAATTGACCAAAAACGTAAGCACGGACTTGCAGAAGTGGCAGCACAATTGCACCACGATTTACAAGCCGAATTGTGGAGACATGAAAACAAGATAAGCGGCATAGAAAACAGGCAAGTTGTGCAAGCAGAACGGCAGGCAATCACAACAGGGCTGAGAGAGAAACGCCAGCAACTTTTAGCCCGTGCAAGATATGGCTCAAGAGCATTAGAGCCGAATCAAACGCCCCAGGAAGTGATACCAATTCAATCCCAAAATCATGCACCAGCGTCTAGTGTTTCTGCAACAGGAACAGTTCGCGGTTGGGGTGCAATGTTGGGTAACTTGTGGCAGAAGTTGGGCGACCGATAACTATTAGTTGAAAGGACACAGGCTGATGCTAGTAAGGAAACGAAATGAAGATCCTCATAGCGTCAGCCCTTTTTCATTTGAAGGGCTGGCACAGACTCCACAACAACACAAAATTGAGCAACCATCACAACCGCAACCATTACCAGAAAATAACCGAGGTCGGACATTTAGACGTGCTGGTAATGCTTGTGAGATTGTCGCTGGCAGTTGTTTAAACAGTGCAGTTATTTTCACTTTTCATTTATTACAAGTTCACCCAGTTGGAATGTTCCTTGCTGTTGGTACTGCACACCTGTATTTTACTGCCACTGCAACAGGTGAAGGTTTTAATAATTTCGTTACTAATTTAATGACTGGTTGCAGTGCGTCATTAGCCCTATTGTGTGCCCTCAATGAACCCATTAGTGAGTGGAATGAAGCGAGAACTTCTACTAGTACAGCTAATACTTCTATTGAAAAGGTGTATCAGCCAAAAACTGCTGAATCTTCAAGTTGGATGGATGGTGCAGGAGTGGGCATATTTCTAGCGATATTAATGATTTTTCTATTTGGTGGTAGGAGAGGTAAATGAACTATCTATCTGAGAAACATAAACAGTTATCCGAGTCACAACAGTCGGGTTTAATGTTGTGGTTTGGTGGTCTAACAATGGACAAGAAAGCTGTTGCAATTGGGCTTAGTTTGACTGTGGGTATTGGATCGGCGGCGATGGCGTGGCAGGGAACTAGCAGTGATCGGATCTACTTCTGCATTAAAACCCCTTCAAAAACATTGGTGTGCCGGGATAAAGATAACCGACCGTTTCGCATGACCCCCTTCTACTGGCAAGAATGGAAACTGTCTGGAATGACGCGCCAAGTAGTACGTGACCCAGCAACCGGAGTTAATGGGCTGGTGAAAGCGACCAACCCATGCAAACCGTTTTGGGCGTTTGGCGGATTCCTGGGGTTTGCTCTAGCTGGGTGGATGCTGAGGCACTGCCAGGATGAGGAGAAGCAGAGAGCAGTTTTTGAAGACATCGCCCAAAAACGGGATGCTGCAAAAGCAGAGATGGCTGCACGTTCCGAGCTACTAGAGAGTTACCGAGACGTTGCGATCGCAGAAGTGCAATTACAAGCCGACTTGGATCTAATCGCCAATGACCGCACTGTTGACATACAAAAAGCCGAGATTTACGCCCACACGGAAATTGAAGTTACCCAAATGGAGGCATCCGAGGCGATTTTTGAAGCGCAAACGGCGGGGATGACCGAGCAACAGAAGGCGGAGTACATTAAGCAACTGCGGGAGATGAAAACACCTTACTTGCAAGGGAGTCAGACTTTAGCGGGGACGATTGACCCGAACGACAAGGTTACTGGATCTGAGCCAGGAGCGATTGCAGACGGCGACAAATATCGCTGGATTAACAACACCATCGGCTACCCCACTTTGATATTTGGTGGCATGGGTGCGGGTAAGTCGTGGACTACCAGAGAGATTATCTGGGCAAAGCGTCAAGCCGGTTGGAATCAAATTTTTGTACTTGACCCACATGGTACTGAGGTTGAATGGCGAGGGGTAAACCTGATTACTGGCTACAGGGAAATAGCCGACTTTATGCAATGGTACATGGCACAAATGCGCCGCCGTTACAAAGCCTATCGTGAAAGCGGAATGGTTGAGGAGCAATGGACGCAACACTTAAGAGACACAAACCAACATTTCTGTGTAGTCGCTGAGGAGTTTACGACCTGGACAGATAATATAACTGAGCCAATGCCAGACGATTGTGAGGATGAAAAATGGAAGCCCGACCCTGATTTTATTGGTAAATGGTTTCGCTGTGCCATGACTGAATCTCGCAAGCAATTAATGATTCCTTTGTTCGTAGCTCACGACCGCACAATGGAAATCTTAGCTAAAGCCAAAGGATTATCAAAACTTCGAGATGCGGCACTGTTAGAAGTAGAACTAATCGCAACGATTGACCCAATCACCACAGAAGCTAAAGCTAGCGGTAGGGGTAGGATTAAATTACCTGGGCATGGGCAATGGATTGATATTGAACTGCCTAAACTTGACCACAAGCGAATTGATTTTTGGTTTGATGAATCTAGAACAGTTAATGAACCGCCAACCATCGATAAAGCCACTTTAGAGCGCATCTATGAACTGGAATTCAATCTTGGTAACAAAGCAGGTGACACCCAAGATGAACCTAAGAAACTGTCACCAATGGCGCAAAAACTGTATGAATATCTCACCAGAACTGAACGAATTGAAGCTGATGTAAGAGAGTTTAAGGGCAACTTTAAAGTGAACGGTGAGAGATTTAGTGTTGAGCAAATCAAGGGCTGGATGTACGAAATTGTTGGAGCATCTTTAGCAGACTGGATAGGCGAGGGTGTTATCAAGCTTAATCAAATTTGACTGCCATTAGTGTCTGGTGTCTAGCCCCAAAAACGCCCTTTTTTAGCGGACACTCCTCATCGGACACCACAGACACAAAAACCATGAAAACCTTATGCAGTATAGACATTAGCAGATAGCACTACAGACACGACTCAGACACTTGGTGTCTAAGTCGTGTCTGCTGGACACCAATAAGAAATTAGCCCGTACTCAAAGTTAGTATCAAAAAATCAATCATTAAGTCAGGAGATTGACTGATTTTTGATAATATATTACCGATGCAGTCAGAGTTGACAAGCTGCAAAATAAATGTCATCAGCACTCGGCAACCAATAAGAAAGCAAAATGATTACATTTGTTGATGTCTTTACAATTCTCCCTGACAAACAACAAGATTTACTTCAAGCTATCCAGGACGTATATCGAACAGTTGTGAAACAGCACCCTGGATATATTTCTGCTCGGTTATTAAAAAGCTCGGACGGTGCTAAAATAACCGCTATTTCGCTTTGGGAAAATCAAGAACAGTTTACCGCTATCAAGGAAATTCCAGGCGTTCAGGACTTGTACAATTCGGAATTGTTTGCTTGTGTTATTTCCAATGATTCCCATGCCTATAGCTCTTTTGTCGAAATTGCTGGTACTTCGCACAAGCATAATAAGTGATGCGATTGCTTGAGTGGCTAGGGCAAGCGGGATTACTAACTAGTTTTTGCAGCTTGAAATTGGTCGTTCTCCAACACCGGGAAGTACCTCCCGGCTGTACCCCATATAGTCCTGCTACCCGACCACGGTGATGCCAACACCTATAAATTTCAATATCAATGTGGATTATTTCAGTATTTTTACTTATGTCACTGAGATAAATACTTTACTATCATTGACAAGGAATTCAAAAAATATTGAAAGGGTGGTTGTTGTCATGAGTAATGTTGCTGCTAAAGTTCTTGCTTCCGTTGCAGAAAAAGCAGGTGAAGTGGCTCTAAAACAGGCTTTTAAGGAATATGGTGGTGAGTCTGGTCAAAAGTTGAGCGAGTCGCTTTTCGGTGGTTATGTAGAAAGAAAGGTTGATAAGATTGATGAACAACTAAACAAACTGTCCGCCAATTTAGAAAAATCATTAGACATAATCAAACGTAAAACTAGCGACATTCACATAACGCAATTATTTAATGAGTACAATAAGTGTGTAAATAATATAAAGAATCTTTTAGAAGACTATAATGATTACAAAGAAGAATCGCTAAAAGATAGCATCAATAAAAGAAATTCATACAAGAATCTTTTGAGCAGTAATGGTATTCTCTATCAAGTTAAATCTATGCTGCTTCATCTCACCTCTAAACAACAACCTATTAATAAAAGTTATCTTGAATATTATGCATTTCTATTATTAGAAGACTATCCTGATGTATTCAATTTTTGTAATAAATTAGATTCTCTAATAGAACACTGCACATTTTATCTAGTACTAGCCATAAGTTTGCAGCAAAATGTTAAGCAAGAAGCTCAAGAACACAATAAAATCTATCCATCTCCAGACTCTTTGTACATCGAAATACACGATGTTGACATGAAGCCGACAGATGAAAAAATATTGGATTCGCACTATTATGCAATCGCAACTGTACAGGATGCCAAAAAAATATATCGCCAATTTGATGAGTGTCAGGGTGTAACTATAATGTTGCAACATCTTCCAGATCAAAAATATTTGACTGGTTATAAAGATGGCAATGCTTTAAGTGAAGTAAAGCCATTTGAATGGTTATATCATATTAAGGCTAAAGGAAACAAAGAGGGAATGCCCCAGATTTTTCTCAATGGATTATTAACTAACCGAGAGGTTAGGGAATATAGGGATAGAATCGAGACGACCGGTTTATTTGGTGAGGTCACGGGAGCTAAAGTGGAACTTCGTCATGTAAAACTAGACGGAAAAGCACAAAAGTGGAAACTGATTAAGAAGAATGAAAATGGAATAATCTATTTCATATTTCAGCACCAAGAAAGTGGCTTAGTTTTAGATGGTATTAATAACGGAAGAGTCTACCTGAGCAAACTGGATGATAATAATCCTCATCTAAGGTGGCAACCTATTTTGACAAAAAATCCAAGTGGGTACTTTATCTTACGACATTTGCATCAGGGATTTGCTTTGGACTCTGACAGTTCTAGAGTTTATGCAGAAGGACGTAACCCAGATCATGAAAATATCGCCATGAAATGGCGTTTAGTCACTGATACACTATTTCCTGATGAATTTCTAGAACCTGGTCAAAAGCTCCTCTCAATGAATGGGAAAATAAGTCTTACCTATGAGCAAAGTGGTGTTTTAGTTCTGTTTGATCGAGCCGAGAACAAGGAATTATGGAAATCGAGGCAAGGACAACTAGGTGCATGGCGATGTTGTATGCAGGAAGATGGTAATTTTGTTACCTATGCAAAGGAGAACGTTCCTACTTGGGCATCAAACACTATGAAACCTGGAGGCAGATTAATCGTAAGGGATAGTGGTGATTTAGTCATTACTGCTCAGAATGGTAACACCATCTGGTCATCTATATAGCAGTCGCTTCAGAGCAGAGATCATACCTGCAAGTGGTCAACGTGCTGCAAGCATAAGCAGGTTTTATCAGCCAACGGAATAATCAGGGTTGTAGCGATCGTGGTTTCGTGCTGATTGATAAGTCTGGGTTAATCGGGTGTCATCGCTCACGGAATATATAGGTTTTCGGTCGCTTAGATTGTGTTTCTACTGTTAGACAATGTAGGCTAGAACCTATGAAAATAAACCGATTCGGCAGGGCAGAGATTCTCACACCCGATCAAATTAATGTCCTATTTAGCGAGGGCTTTGTCAACCCACGCGATCGCGCTTTGTTTGGCGTGTGCCTTTACGCGGCCTGCCGAATCAACGAAGCCTGTACTTTGGCGGTTCTAGACGTGTTTGGCAGCAACGGTGTCAGAGGAGTTTTGGTATTACGCAGCGTGAACACCAAAGGCAAGCGGGACACCAGGGAAATCCAAGTGCATCCCAAGCTCAAGCAGTATTTAGAAGAGTACAACCCCAACCGCCGCAAGGAGTTTCTGTTTCCGGGGCGGCATGGGCTAGGGCATATCCACAAGGTTAGTGCTGATAAAATCCTCAGAGATACCTGTGTGCGGTTGGGCATTGAGGGCGTGAGTACCCACAGCTTTCGGAGGACTGCATTAACCAGGATGAGCGATGCCGGGATACCGTTGCGCCACATTCAGGAGATATCGGGACATCGGACTTTGGCAGCTTTGGAGCGATATCTGGGTGTAACTGAAAAGCAGAAGCAAAACGCGATCTCTGCTTTGGATTTTTGAACTACTAGAGAGAAATGTCACTGCGCGGTGAGGCATTGAAGGATGCACCTGTGTTTGCCAGTGCGACGGGTAGACCCTTAGCTCCTTCCCACATTGACCGAGTGGTGAAAAGGGCGGCAGCAGCAGCAGAATTAGAGAATGCCATGAATGTTTCAGCGCACTGGTTTAGGCACAGTCATGCTACCCACGCATTAGATGAAGGTGTTCCGGTGCATTTGGTTCAGGCGACTCTTGGGCATACAAGTTTGGATACCACGAGTAAATATCTGCACGTAAGCCCTGACAGGAGTTCTGGAGAGGTTTTAGTTAAGCGATGGTCTGAGCCATTTTAATTAGCGAGCGCAAAAAACTGCCTAGAATTGGATTTTGGCGGAGAATATAGTGGACTACTACCCATGAATTAGATTGACAGGAAAAAAAGTTCCTGGTATTGTTCACTTGATTGAGAAATTATTTAATTGATATGAACATAGAAACTTTAATCTCTAGTGGTTTTGAAATCTTATCAGATTCTGAAGCTTCTTTAATAACTGGTGGTACTAATCAAACAGGAACTGTGATAACAAGAGTTGATGAGCGTGGTCAAATAATAATCAAGACTTATAAGCCAGATGGAACCTTAGATTCAATAGTGAATACGTCTACACCACTTACACCCTCTCTAGTTACCCCAACACCTCCACTCATTACTCCTGCTCCACCTCTTACACCCTCGCTACTTGCCTCCTAACTCTCACCCGATCAATTCCTCTGATTGCAAAACGGCGAATGCTCTAATATTCGCACAGAAAGGCGGCTCGTTGTCGCACTTGATTTTGAGTAGCTTCACTAACTAATAGACCTCTTGCAAAAATAATTCATGGTGCAATAGGGCGTTTTAAAAATATGCTTTCTATCTCAATCAGACATACTAATACTAATGAGGGAACATAGGTTCTCAGTATAGATTTTGATATGCATTTTTTATAAAAGTCTTAATGATACCACAAAATAATTATGCAAGAGGTCTAATGTAACGATTCGCAGACAAATCTCTAATTCCCTATAATTCGCTTTGGTTTTGAGTTAGCGATACATTTCTGCTCATGCGATTCATCAAACTCAGATAATCGTCTAATTCTTCATATTCATCTAATTCTTTTTCTTCCTCTGAAGTAAGTGCAGATTCTTTCTGTTTAGTTAATAAGGCTTCAATT
>NZ_WBKM01000170.1 GCF_015714725.1 Nostoc sp. WHI | reverse complement strand
GGGGAATGGGGTTCGGATAAGCAGGGGATGCAGGGGAGGATCTTGAGGGACAAGAGTTATTGTTCACTAATTCTTCTCTCAAGAAAAGCCTGCCCCAACCAAGAAATTCTTAACCGAAACGTATTGGGGAGTGGAGAGTAAGTAATTAACTTTCTTCCCTAATCCCTACTCCCTATTCCCTATTCCCTATTTCCCTAAGACTTCAACATGTACTGGTGCTACGCCACTGCCCATCATTCCCAAAACCCGAGCCGCGCCAGTAGACACGTCAATGATTCGACCCCGAATGAATGGGCCTCGGTCATTAATTCGCAGTACTACAGAACGACCATTGCGGGTGTTGGTTACACGGACTTTTGTACCAAAGGGTAAGCTGCGATGAGCGGCAGTCATGCCTTCTGGGTTGAATCTCTGACCGCTAGCAGTACGATTACCAGAAAAGTCATAGCCGTAAAAAGAAGCTATACCTCTCAAGGTGGTTTGCACTACTCCGACGGCAATCTGTTGAGCCTGCTTTGGCATTGCTACTGGCAGACGCACAGGTAAATTAGCAATTTCTTTTAAGGGAGATGCGTTACCTAGTAGCCTCCGTAGGCGATTGGTTGCTTGCAATGCATCTTGCGCCAGATTGTTGGTAGTATCTGATAATCGCGCACCTTCATTGATCTCTACCAATTCTTCGCCATTAACTTTGATTGTATAGCGATCGCCATTTTGTTGGACAGGGACACTTTTGTTTTGCGTTTGATTAGCAACTGTAGATCCGCCCCCAGCTTTCCAACTTACGGTAATCTGACTCCCGTCCAAATTTTCCCGGTTCAACTGGTTGATTTTAGCTGCTATCACACCAGCTATCTGAATCGGGTCATTGTTAACAGAGCTAATCTGGTTATTTGTACCCGTTACATTTCCAGCACTCACCGCCTTTGGTGAGTTGTTAGCAATAAGGGCATACGATTGTATGCCCCCAGAATTTCCAATTGCACCAACTTTTTTAGTTGTAAGACTCGTATCTGTTACAGAACTCAAAAAGGTGAGAACAGGTATTTTTCGGATAAAAAGGGTTGCCGCCTTACGTCCTCTAATGTTGTGAGGATGAATTTCTGTAATCACAGCATCCAAGGTTTGTTTCCCTGCTGTTGATTGGTACTCTCCCACTTTCACCACATCAGGGGCAAGTGATTTTTGAGAAGCTAGCACATTTCCCTTGGTGGTTTGAGTGCAACCGACTGTGGGTATCCCCAAAACAGTCACAAACAGGGTGACAATAGTCCAAAAATGTCTTTGATTCATGCGTCCAATTTTAAAGCGACTGTAGAAATTAAGTTTTATGATTTGTGGGATTTTTCACCAATTGAGAGTGATTTCCCTCCCGGAAAACTCGAACTCATTCCGCTTTCAATTTGTTATTCATAACTGCAACACACTAGCATGAACCTTTTGGCATGGGGATCAGGGTTTTAGCGTAGTTCTCGGCAGCTTGATCAAATTAAAATTCCAATTTCAAGGGCGAAACCTTTCTCAAATGGGGTTCTTGGCTGTGTAACGTTTTTTTTCGGCAAGTCAAAAATTTCTTAAAAAAACTTTCCGCTTATTGGATGCCAAATCGACGATACCTTGTTCACGTAGGTTCTAAAGGTTCGCAACTAACAGTGTATTGTAGACAACATTAATTTGACGATTTTTTGTCAGTGTTTAATATAAGTTTTATTAAATTACATCGGCAGAAATACTCAAAATTAGTTATTTAATAAAATGTTTAGATTTTTCTATGAATAAGTTGTCATGGGTGTTGCACATCAAATTATTATGTAAATTAAGTTGAGGTTACAATCTTTTTTTCAAGTTTTTCCTAGCTAAATTCACCGTGACTTGTATCGTTGCTGACTAGACATAAACTAGTGATATATGTAACTTGCAATAACAGTATTGCTGAGTATAAAAAAAAGGGAGATACTCAAGCTAATATTTTTTGTGATTAATGCTCAAAAAATTAGGAAAACTTGGCGATCGCTTGTAAAAAATACTTTATGTGCATCAAAAAATACAGGATCTATTTTTCGGTGTAAGTATTTGCTCAAGTATGAGTTTTTCGAGCCAGATATTATTTTCAAAAATCTTTGCGACAAATGAATTGGTTGTAGAGGAACTGTACACCCCTACTATATATAGTAGGTATTTTTTCAAATGCAATCAGGCTCATGACAAACCAAGCAAATCAAGGAGATTTAGAAATAGACCCATCGCTATTAAAAGCTTTTCTCAACGAGTTGCATTCCCAGTACAAGCCACTGCGGGAGGGTGCAGTAGCAAACTACATTCCAGAATTGGCAAAGGTAAACCCGGATTTGTTCAGCATTTGCATTGTGACAGTAGATGGTCAGGTTTACAAAGTTGGAGACTACGAGCAACTTTTTACCATTCAGTCAATTTCCAAGGTGTTTGCTTATGGACTTGCTCTAGAAGATCATGGACTGGATTACGTTTTGACTAGGGTTGGCGTGGAACCCACGGGGGATGCATTCAACGCGATTATTTTGGATGAGCAATCGAAGCGGCCTTATAACCCAATGGTAAATGCTGGAGCGATCGCAACCACTAGCTTAATTAAAGGTTCCGGCCCAACCGAACGCCTCAACCGAATGCTGGATATGTTCCGGGGATATATTGGCCGCGATGTATTCGTTGACATTTTAGCTTTTACCTCAGAACGCAGTACGGGACACCGCAACCGCGCAATGGCGCATCTGATGCTCAACTTTGGCATGATTGACCGGAACATTGAAGAAGCACTAGATTTATATTTCCAACAGTGTGCAGTGATGGTGAATTGCCAAGACTTAGCAGTGATGGCGGCTACCCTAGCTAACAAAGGTGTTAACCCCATCACAAACAAACAGGCGGTGGATAAGCGTTACATCAAAGATATTCTGAGTGTTATGTATACCTGTGGGATGTACAACTTTGCAGGTGAGTGGGCTTACAAAATTGGTCTGCCGGCGAAAAGCGGTATTTGTGGTGGGATTATCGCCGTTGTACCTCATAAGATGGGCATTGGAGTTTTTTCGCCCCTGCTAGATGTGCGTGGTAACAGCGTGCGGGGGGTAAAAGTATGTGAAGAACTTTCCCAACGCTTAGGTCTACATCTATTTGAGTGTCAAGGAAAAGGTGAAAATAAGCAGTCAGATTATAAGGAAAATGCTGAAAACTACTGAGAAACAGCAACGCAGTTGCGTTTTTCGTACTTTAGGCTCTTGATGAAAGCTAGTTGAGTCCTTTAGGACTCCGTGTTTCGACTCCGCTCAACACAAGTGAAGTTTTGTTTTAACTTGGTTTTTAGTTTATACCAAGAATGATAGCATAAATATGTAGTTGGTTGGGTCGAACCGATGATAATTTACGAGTTCAAAGTCAAAGGAAAAGACAAGCAGTATAGGGCGATAGACGATGCTATTCGTACTAGTCAGTTCATCCAGAACAAGTGTTTACGTCACTGGATGGACAACAAAGACAATAAAATTGACAAGTATGCATTAAATAAATATTGTGCTGTACTTGCCTCTGTTTTTTCTTTTGCTGATGAACTTAATTCAATGGCTAGACAGTCTGCTGCTGAACGCGCATGGTCTGCGATATCACGATTTTACGACAACTGTAAAAAGAAAATCAAGGGTAAAAAGGGGTTTCCTAAGTTTAAAAAACATTGTCGCTCAGTTGAATATAAGACTACTGGGTTCAAACTTTCCACTAATCGTAAAGCGATTACTTTCTCTGATAAGAAAGGCATTGGAACTTTGAAGTTAAAGGGAACCTACGACCTTAATTACTACGACATCAAGCAAATTAAGCGTGTCCGTTTAGTACGTCGTGCTGATGGTTACTATACCCAATTTGCCATTGATGTTCAAATTAAAGTTGAAACACAGCCGACTCTCCAGGTAGTTGGTATTGATTTAGGTTTGAAGTATTTCATTGCCGACAGCAAAGGTAATGTAGAGCCTGCACCTAAGTTTTACCGCAAATCTGAGAAGGCTTTAAACCGAGCTAATCGTAAAAAGTCCAAGAAGTTCAGCACGGCAAGGAAAAAAGCCAAAATTCGACAATCTAACAACTACCAAAAAGCACGAGAAAGGTATGCCCGTAAACATTTAAGAGTAAGTAGGCAGCGAAAAGAGTATTGCAAGAAATTGGCGTACTCCGTCATCCAATCTAACGATTTGGTCGCCTATGAAGATTTAAATGTGAAAGGTATGGTTAAGAACCGACATCTGGCTAAGTCAATATCTGACGCTGGTTGGTCAACTTTTCGTCAATGGTTAGAATATTTTGGGCATAAATATGGGAAGGTAACGGTTGCTGTGCCTCCCCACAATACAAGTCAAAATTGTTCTAACTGTGGTCAAAAGGTTAAGAAGTCTCTATCTACAAGGACTCATGTTTGTCCTCACTGCAACTATGTAGAAGATAGGGACGTAAACGCCAGCATCAATATTCTTAAATTAGGATTAACTACGGTGGGGCACACCGGAAGCTACGCTTGGGGAGATTTGCCCTCTTGGGCGGTTGGCGCAAGCCTGCTGCCTAATGGCGAGTCAGGGAACCAAGAATCCCCGTCTCAATAGAAGCGGGGAGTGTCAACTCAATAATCGACCTCATTCTCAACAAAATCAGATTTTAGCCTAGAAAACACAGAAAATTGACACACCTTGAAATGGTTAATCTTAACACGTAGCTCTGTGAGAGAGGAATAGAAGCGGGGCTTTTAGTATATTTTGCGACCTAATAAACATATTTTTACGGAGATTTATTTTTACTTTTTGAATTTTTAATTAGAGAGGAGTAATGATTTGGTAAAGATACCGTAATATTACTGTTTTGTTATGAATCTGTGTTGTAATATAAAAGACATTTTATAGTAGATATTTTATACTCAGATGAATTGCTTTTCTCAGAAAAGAACGAGTTCTCAAGAGAGTATTTCACAACAGACTCAGCTTGGTCAAATGTGTGGTTCCAAGCAGTTGTTTCGCGATCGCTATCAAATATTGCAAATTTTGGGTCGGGGTGGTTTTGGCATCACGTTTTTAGCCAAAAATGCCGTATTACCTGGAAATCCCCTGTGTGTCATTAAACAGCTTTGTCCGAAAGTGACTAATCCTCAAAGTTGGCAAAGAGCATGTGCGCGCTTTGAAAAAGAAGCAAGAACCTTGGGTCAACTCGGTAGTCATTCACAAATTCCGATGCTATTAGACTACTTTCAGGCGAATGGGGAGTTTTTTTTAATTCAAGAATACGTGCCGGGTTTGACTTTGGCACGAGAAGTACGGCAAACTGGCCCCAAAAGTGAAACCTCAGTTAAACAGTTTTTGCAAGAATTATTACCTGTATTACAGTATCTTCATAAACATCATGTAATTCATCGGGATATTAAGCCCCAGAATTTATTGCGGTGTGAGTATGACGGGCGGGTAGTGCTGATTGATTTTGGTGCAGTGAAAGAGCAATTAGTTGACCAAGCTGCAAATACCAATTTTATTGGGACTAGGGGATTTGCACCACCAGAACAGTTTTCTCTACGTCCAGTTTATGCCAGTGATATTTATGCTCTGGGTGTAACTTGTATTTATATGTTGACTGGTAAAAGTCCTTTAGAATTTGACTACGATCCAAGTACTGGTGACATATGCTGGCGAAAAGAGATACATGTCAGCGACAGTTTCGCCCAGATTTTAGGAAAAATGGTGAAAATTACGTTAAATGATCGATTTCAGACTGCCGATGAAGTGATGAAAGCTTTAGGTAATGAAAGCTACTTGCCTACTTTAGCTAACTGTCTAACTACCCAAAAATTAAATAATAAAAGTATTACACAACACGAAAATTCTAACAAAACTCCTGATGTATATGTGCCACCTATCGCCAGAACTGCTAGTGCCATTCGCAAATGGCGAGTAAAACTCAACGAAACAAGGTTACACAATTAAGTTGAAGCCTTATAGGACTCTATTTGATTTTTGAAAAAACTCCGTACAATTCAAAGAGCATTCTTTCCCTTTGCCTCTTGCCTCTTGCCTCTTGCCTGCCTACACAGATAAGTTCAAAAATAAAATCGGATTGCTATATTTACTTAAAGTATCAAATGAACAATTCATAATGAGCGATTTCAAATATCTAAAACAAATTTTGTAAGCATTTTGACTTCATTTGATAGTCAGTGATAGTTAATCAATCAGAGTTTCAGTTAATGCTTAGTCAATTGCCGCTTACTAATATACAAGCAAAATTACTAGGGCTAGCAATTCAGAAAAAATTTCTATTCAGATTATTATATAATTGGTAAAATAATTAATCCTATGGCTCTCGTAGTTTTCCACAAATGAGGAAGACTAACTACTATTTACAAACGCTAACTATATAAGTAATTCCCCAATCCCCAGTACAGGGTTTTCTACCACAAGTAAGCGAGAGTCAATTATTTTAAGGGAAAATTCGGGGCAAACTTAGCCTAAGTTGTCATGCAGTCGCGCCTGTCAGATCATGATCTGCTGCTTAAATCCCGATTGCCTAAATCCCCTGAATTCCAATGGAAAAAAGTTTTGCCAAAGTTGCAGCACCCCACTGGTGTCACTTTTAAGAAATCGCTTCCGTGTCATCCGAGTCCTTTCAGATGAGGGGGGATTTGGCAGAACCTATCTATCAGAAGACGTAGATAAACTCAATGAACGCTGTGTCATTAAACAATTAGCTCCGAAATTCCAAGGAACTTGGTCGCAAAAAAAGGCGATGGAGTTGTTTGCTGAAGAAGCGCAGCGACTACAAGAACTCGGAGAACATCCCCAAATTCCGGCTTTGCTAGCTTATTTTGAGCAAGACGGCTGCCTATATTTAGTGCAGCAGTTTATCAATGGGGAGAATTTGTTAAAGGAGTTACAACAGCGTAAGGCGTATAGTGCTAGGGAAATTGAATCTATTTTGCTAGATTTACTCCCCATCCTCAAATTTATCCACGATCGCAAAGTCATTCATCGGGATATTAAGCCAGAAAATATTATCCGCAATAAAAGTGATGGGCGATTAAACCTGATTGATTTTGGCTCTTCAAAGCAATTTACCGCAAAAGTTCAGCAGAAAAACGGCACATCCATTGGTTCACACGGTTATTCTCCCTTAGAACAAATTAGAGATGGTAAAGCTTTCCCCGCCAGTGACTTGTTCGGTTTAGGGGCTACCTGCTTTCATCTGCTAACGGGAAGTTCCCCCTTTGAATTATGGATGGAATCTGGGTATGCTTGGGTGAGTAATTGGCGGGAATATTTGCGGAGTCCATTAAATCCTGAATTGGATTTTGTGATCGACAAGCTTTTGAAAAAAGATATCCAAGAACGTTACCAGTCAGTTGATGAAGTTCTCAGAGACTTGACTCCAAAACAACTACTGGCACTGCCACCAGCCGGAAAGTCATCTGGTAAAATACCACCAACTAAAGCACCATATTTAGCAAAAAGTTATCCCTTACTGAGAACTTTAATCTTGGTAAGTGCTTTCATTCTCTTGTTCGGATTTGGAGAATCGTGGTATAAACATTTTCGCCGGATTCAAACCAGTTTGTCCTCTAGGCTGAGTCAGTACAATAGTCCTGGCAACAATGACGCGGTTTTAGGTCAACCGCCAAAGATTACTTTGGGAAAGGTTTCATTGGCTAACACCCTGCAAGGACATGAAAACTCGGTTTTATCTATTGCCATTAGCCCCGATGGCAAGACTATTGTCAGCAGTGGCGACGATGTATACGACGGGCTACGCCTACACACAATCAAGCTTTGGAATCTAGCAACCGGAAAAGAAATCTCTACACTCAAAGGGCATTCTGATCTGGTAAATGTCGTGGTAATCAGCCCAGATGGCAAAATTCTGGTTAGTGCTAGTGATGACAACACTATCAAAATCTGGAATCTGACAACGCGAAAGCAAATTCGTACTCTTACAGGGCATTCTGACTCAGTTCATGCCCTAGCCATCAGCGCTGATAGCGAGACTCTGGTTACTGGTAGTGATGACAACACCATCAAAATCTGGAATTTAAAAACAGGAGAGGAAATTAGGACACTGACAGGGCATAGATTCTGGGTGCGGTCAGTCGCCATCAGCCCCAATGCTGTGATTCTTGCTAGTGGTAGTTTTGACAAGACCATCAAAATCTGGAACCTGACAAAGGGGTATCCAATCCGCACACTAGAAGGAAATTCTCAAACAGTAACAACCGTGGCTATTAGCCCAGATGGTAAAACTTTAGCCAGTGCTAACCGCAATCGCACCATCAAACTTTGGAATCTAGCTACTGGAAAAGAAATTCGTACACTGGTGGGACATGTCAACACAGTAACATCCGTAGCCTTCAGTGCCGATGGTAAAATTCTTGCTAGTGGTAGCCGCGATCGCACCATCAAACTGTGGAATCTAGCCACAGGAGAGGAAATTCTGACATTGGCGGGACATACCAACACAGTGACATCTGTCTCCTTCAGTCCTGATGGCCAGAACCTTGTCAGTGGTAGTGAAGACAATACGATTAAGATTTGGCGGTTATTTCAGTGAGTTTTTTAAGTTTATTGTCTCGTTCCCAGTCTCCGACTGGGAATGCCTAACGGGAGGGCTGCCGCCTCAAGACTTGCGGCAGAGCCGCGATGAGCAGCATTTCTAGCCAGAGGCTAGAAACGAGGGATAAAAGGGATTTTGGCTTAAGTTGACACCAATGGCAGGATGCCAACCCCACAAGAATCATCCCTATTTTATGCAACACTGGTTAATGAAATGCTTATCTCGCTAGCCGATACATAATCACCTTTCCTTTCCAATTTTCTTCCACAAATACTAGATACTCGCCATTTGAACGCCCAAAAGCGCGGATACCGTAGGGTATATCAATCCAGCCACTTTCACTTCCAACTTCTGCGCCTGGTTTTAACTGTTGTACTTGCACTCCCGTAGTTGCATTGTAAACATATACCTCTGCGGTTTTAACTGTCACGGCAAATACATAATCTTTTGCCACACTCATTGCAGCCGTAGACACTTCACGTTTGCCGGTGCTGTCGTAGGGAATCACAACCCGCCAGCGAGGAGTACGATTTCCTTGACTCCAATTGTCAAAACGGGCAATCTCAGAGCCAGCAACTCCAGTATCGTCGCCAAATGCGGGGTGATCTACTGTAAAACCTGATAAATACATGGTATCTGTTTGCGGGAAATATTCGATCCGCCGCAAGTCTTTAAATATGCTGGGAGTAGTTTGCTTTTCCATCGAACTATAGCTGTAGATGGGGTTGCCTTTGGCATCTATTCCCTGTAAAGGATAGTGTCGGATGCCAATGCCATCTTGTGTTCGCAAAGCTTTCCAAACATCTCCTTTGCTGTCTACCCACCAGCCGCCGAGATGAGGATAATCTTTGCTGGTATCATATTCGTTTTTTTCAAAGGAACCGTTACCGTTGCGATCGCGCCAGATCCACTCTCCTTTTTCTGGTTGCTGCGGTGGCCAATTTCCCGCGATTGATTTTTTATCGCCATTGGTAGCAACAAACATTCCGGCTGGGATGGCAATTTTACCGTCTGTGGCTGGATTGAAACGATATATTTGCAGAAAGCTGCTATACATATCTGTGAGGAACAAAAAGGGTTTGCCTTGGATACGGCGAACAAAGGTTCCATCTGGCGATGTATGCAGACGCGGATCTTGAGGATATTTGAAAGTATTTAAGGTGTAGTCTTTGTAAGTCCATTGCTTACCAGCAGGCTTACTGTAATCCATCAGATAATGTTCTTGTTTGGTGAATAAATCTACACCATCAGTTTTGGGATCGGCATCTGCATTATCGACGAATATTAATCCTAGCGATCGCCACATTAGTTTTCCCGATGGCGAAAATTTCCGCAAATCTGTTCCTGATTTGTTGAAACCATTACTATTTATATAGATATTACCTGAAGCATCTGTACCAACTCCGGTAAGTCCATAAAATTTCAAATCTTTTACTTCACCAGGAACTCCTGCATAGATACCACCTTTACAGCCGAAACTCCCTACCTGCACCGGATTGCTTTTGATGTCATAAATCAACATTTGCTGACGTGGGCCATTTTCTGCCACTAACAGCTTACCTTGATGATCAATAGCGATCGCAGTTGGTTCGACGATATTTGCAATCTGTTGGGGCAATTGCTTTCCACTTGGGGAATAATGTACAATTTTGGCAGGCTTTGTACCATTTTTGCTTTGAATAATCCACAGATTTTTTTGTGGATCAACTGCGATCGCTCCTGGATTTGCAACGGCAAAGCTGCGGATTTCTTTCATCGTATCAGTATCATAGACACGAATACGGTTAGCAACAAAATCACTTACATACAACTCGCTTTCTACAGTTGCTAATCCAGTGACTTCACTTTTAGTACTGGTAATCAACATACTTTTATCCCAGCCACGCCCACTAGGAAATGGTGCAGGTTTTCCCGACAAATCATAGCGTCTAACGCAATGCCAAGTTGTTCCTTCTGGTGGATAATCTTCTTTTGTGTTGTTCATAGCTCCTTGAGTCATGGCAATGTAAATATATTTACTATTTGCTGTTACAGCTTTGCCACCTCCACGACTCCAGCCGTGAGTATCCCCAAGGGCCCCAATAACCTTACCATCCTTATATATTCCTGCCTCTGTTCCCGCCTCATCCCAATGGCTATTGGTATAAACTGTGCCATCAGAGGCAACATACATTGCTTCAATATTGTTTTGTACACGCAAATTCCCACTGCCAAAAGTATTACCTATCCACGATGTTTTGTAGGTGAGTGGGGGTGTTCCGGTTGTCGCCCAGTCTGTTGTAATTCCAATGGTAGTAACAATTATTCCAACAGTCAGACTGAGTAAAAAGTTGAAGGTTTTACTTCTTTGCAAATATCTAATCTTAGATAGTTTTTTGATGTGCTGATTGAGTTGTTGACAGAGTTTTACTAACTGCGTCTTTGGTTTATTTTTCATATAGTTTTTAAGCTTTTAATTATTTATATACAATCAATTTTTATGAAATCCGCAAAAAAATAACTATTTTTAATTGAAGAATATACAAGCTATTTATGTCTACAGCATCAAATTACATATTAATAACAAACAATTAAGATTAAAAAATACTATTTACACAAACTTTATAAAAATCACATTAATATTTAAAACTTCAGCTAATATCTTAAAAAAGATTATTTAATGTATTAATGTTTACTTATTTACGAACAAAAATGGTAAGAACTAATACAATTTTTTTTACTAATTATTGATTTATAGTGGTTTATCTCTCTGCCTGTCTAGCATTCACCTTGTTTGATTAGTAGGTATCATATCTGTCCTAGTCGGTGTTATCTAGTTAATAAAAATACAGGGTTGAATTCCTTGTTGACGTGGGCATATAAATAGTTTATAAATTGGTGTTCTATAAAAAACTCTTATTGGTAATGTGTATTCGAGAATTCTATTAATTCAGATTGGGATACAACACGCTGTAGGTGCAATTGCAATACGGTTCGGTTGAGGCAAGAGACGCGATAAATCGCCGTCTCTACAATAATCAATCTTTCGTCGTGACGGTGATTTATCACGTTTTTGCGATCTAGAATTTTCATCAAAAAACCTTATCCGAACCGTATTTAGGAGAATTTTAATACATTTATAGGAGAATACAGTTCAGATAAGACCAAAACATTTGTATAGACGGCGATTTATCGCGTCTCAAAAACCCAAAATTTTGTACCAGTAGCCCTTAACCCAAGCGTATTGATTTATAGGAGACACATGAATGGAAGGTAATAAAGAAAGAAGTTTTGGTTCAGGATCAGCATCTATTGTCACCCTTGGATTAGGCTGGTTTCCCAAAAGTCCTGGAGGATTAGAAAGGTATATTTATGAATTAACTCATAAATTAGCAGCAAACCAAGATCAGGTTGAATTGTGCGGAGTCGGTTTACCAGAGGCTGAAGTAAATTCGCCGATTAAGTTGACTAACTTGGCTTCTGTTGATAGTGCTATTTGGCAAAGATTATGGTCGATTCGGACTAATTTCCAGAAAACAAGAACAAGCAAACCAGATGCTATTAATCTGCATTTTGCATTATATAGCTTTCCTCTTTTAGATATTTTGCCAAAGGGTGTACCAGTTACTTTTAACTTTCATGGCCCTTGGGCTTCTGAAAGTCAGCAAGAAGTGGTTAATAAAAACCTGAGTCTTTTAATCAAACACTGGCTAATAGAACAAAATACTTATAATCGGTGCGATCGCTTCATTGTTTTGAGCAAAGCATTTGGTAAAATTTTACATCAAAAATATCAAGTGCCGTGGAGCAAAATTAATATTATTCCTGGTGGAGTTGATATTAACTGGTTTCAACCAAACTTCTCACCCCAGGAAGCTCGTAGACAGCTAGGTTGGCCAAATAATCGCCGGATCATATTTACATCACGCCGTTTAGTACATCGAACCGGGGTTGACAAATTATTGCAAGCATTAGCTATAATTAAACCCAGAATACCAGATGTTTGGCTAGCGATCGCAGGTTGTGGACACATCCAAGCTGCACTACAACAACAGGCTACAGAATTAGGACTAGATGACAACGTTAAGTTTTTAGGTTTTCTACCTGATGAGCAATTACCTATAGCTTACCAAGCTGCTGAATTGACTATTATGCCTAGTCAATCTTTTGAAGGATTTGGATTAGTAATAGTTGAATCTTTAGCCTGTGGTACTCCCGTTTTATGTACTCCTGTTGGGGGAATGCCAGAAATTTTATCAGATTTTTCACCCGATTTAATTACTACTTCGACAGAAGCATTAGCTATTGCTGAAAAATTAGAACAAGTGCTATTGGGAAATATCCCTTTACCTTCACGAGAAGCCTGTCGTCAGTATGCCACCACACACTATGACTGGAATCAAATCGCCCAGCAAGTACGGAATATTTTATTAGCTTAAACAACTAAATGTAATCGATATTAAGGGTCAATACGCTTGGGTTAGTGATATTTAGTGTTCGGAGATCCCCCCAACCCCCCTTAAAAAGGCTTGCTCATATCTTATTTCTTTTACCCCCTTTTTAAGGGGGTCGCCGCAGGCGGGGGGATCTTAACCCAAGCGTATTGTAGTAAGAGTGCTGCGTTAGTTAAATTAACTTAAAAAACAGAGGTTTCATGAGAATTTTGTTCTTAGATCAAAGCGGTAAACCAGGTGGTGCAGAATTGTGTTTAATCGATATTGCTAAACCGTATTGCAATCACGCTTTAGTCGGTTTATTTGCCGATGGAACATTTAAAGATTTACTACAACAAAATCATATCCCAGTAGAAGTTCTCGCAACTCAAGCAATCCAAGTTAGCAAAGAAAGTACTTTAGCACAAGGATTAAAGAGTTTGGTAAAACTTGCACCTCTAATTACTAAGGTAGTTAAAAAAGCGCGTGAATATGATTTAATCTACGCCAACACTCAAAAAGCATTAGTTGTAGGAGCAATAGCAAGTTTTTTCAGTCGTCGCCCTTTGGTATATCATTTACATGATATTCTTTCCAAAGAACATTTTAGCCAAACTAATGTTCGTATTGCTGTTAACTTAGCTAATGGTTTCGCATCATTAGTAATTGCCAATTCCCAAGCTAGTAAAACAGCCTTTGTGCAAGCAGGAGGACGCAAAGATATTGTCGAAGTTGTCTATAACGGCTTTGAACCAAAAAATTATCAAACTGACGAATCTGATATTAATAAATTGCAGCAAGATTTAGGATTGGAAGGAAAATTTGTAGTCGGACACTTTAGCCGACTTGCACCTTGGAAAGGGCAGCACATTTTAATTGATGCCCTTTCTAAATGTCCACCCCAGGTAACAGCAATTTTAGTCGGTGATGCACTATTTGGCGAACAAGATTATGTCGAACAGTTACACCAACAAGTTGCCAAATTGGGACTAGAAAACCGCGTCAAATTTTTAGGATTTCGTTCAGATATTCCCCAATTAATGACAGCTTGTGACTTGGTAACACATACCTCCACTTCCCCAGAACCCTTTGGTAGAGTGATTGTTGAGGCAATGCTATGTGGAAAACCTGTGGTTGCAGCAAAAGCTGGCGGTGCAATGGAATTAGTAGAACACGGACTTAATGGTTTTTTAGTGACACCAGGAGAACCCCAGGAACTTGCACAAGTGATTACTACCTGTCTTCAGGAGACGGAAATAACTGCAACCATAGCGAATAATGCCAGAACTACTGCTAGTAAGCGTTTTAATGTTGCAACTATTAATCAGCAAATCGCTCAATTGCTCTGCAACAGATTATCATTACCTGCTTAATTTGTAATTTCAAGTTTTGTTTGCATAACCCCAGACTCAAGTTTGGGGTTTATGGGTATGATTACAAACCGACTAATTCGCGGGATTCCAAATCAGTGAGTTGTCGAGCGATCGCTAATCTTGCTTCCAATTTAGCTACACTAAACTGGTTACGCATATATTCCAAATGGGCGATCGCATTTGCTTGATCGCAAGTTAATCGAATTTGGGTGTCTATTGACTTTTGATATTCCTGATTCACAAGCAGCACTTCAAAGCGACGAGCCTTGCGTTGAGCATCATTTTTCAAATCCATCTCAAAAGCGGCGACACGATCCGCATTGCCTTCAAATCGATTAATTTGGTGCTGCACTGCCATCAACTGAGAGTCTATTTCATTAGCCCGTTGAGCAGCTTGGGCGATCGCAGCTGGATAATGACTCAGTTGCATCATCTAATAATTTTCCTCTAAGGTTAAGAATGTAGTGTTTAAGCATAAGACTAACCCTGGAATCCACTTTCCAAAAGGCTGTCACAGAGCGGTTTTACAATTAACCAGGCTTGATGAACGCTATATATCTATTATAGTATAAATGTACTAAATTAGGGAAGAAAAGGCGATGTCTGAGGTGTAGAGATCGCGATCGCTATCCACCCCGGAAGTAATTGGCAAATAGGAGATGCTCTCTAATGTTCTTTTAAGACAGAATGTTACTATTTTGGAGACGTTTATATAAGCGATCGCTTGATTAACAAACCAAAAGCTAAATTCCTATCAAGTTACTCTAGTTACAATAAAAGTACAAAGCTAAGGCAGACAGGAGTAGAAATTTTAAGGGAATTCTCAGCTAAAATTAATTTAGTTATTAGTAAATACATTTAGATTATTAGTATAGAAAGATTTGCGGAGTTGAGAGGGTGATAAAATAAAAATATTTATAGCCGTTTCCAGGTGCATGAAGTACATATCAAAACCTCACCCCCAACCCCTCTCCTTACTAAGGAGAGGGGAGATAAAGCACAGCTTTATCGGGGTGAGGTT
>NZ_WBKM01000153.1 GCF_015714725.1 Nostoc sp. WHI | reverse complement strand
GTATGACCCTGCAAAGTGTTTAAGCAGTTACCGTCATGCACATCCCATAATTTCACAGTCTGGTCGTTACTACCGCTAGCCAGAGTATTACCTTGAGGATTAAAGGCAACTAACCATATACGATTTGTGTGTCCTTGCAAGGTTTTTAAACATTGACCCGTATTGACATCCCACAACTTTACAGTATAGTCATCACTACCACTAGCCAGAGTATTACCTTGAGGATTGAAGGCAACTGACCATATACGATTTGTGTGTCCTTGTAAAGTTTTCAAACATTGGTCTGTACCGACATCCCATAATTTCAAAGTATGATCATCACTGCCACTGACCAAGGTTTGTCCATCCGAATTGAAGGCAACTGACAATACCCGGTTGGTATATCCTTGCAATGTTAAAAAGCTTTGACCAGTATGGACATTCCACAACTTTACCGTTTGATCGTGACTGCCACTAACTAAGGTTTGTGCATCCGGACTGAATGTGACTGATGATACCCAATCCATATGCCCTTGTAAAGTGTTTAAGCACTGACCATTGGATACATCCCATAATTTCACACTCTGGTCATCACTAGCAGTAGCTAGGATATTACCTTGAGGACTGAAGGCAACTGAAGATACCCAACTAGTGTGCCCCTGCAAAGTGTTTAAGCACTGACCATTGGATACATCCCATAATTTCACAGTCTGGTCATCACTAGCAGTAGCTAGGATATTACCTTGAGAACTGAAGGCAACTGAAGATACCCAACTAGTGTGTCCCTGCAAAGTGTTTAGGCAGTTACCGTCACCAACTTCCCACAACTTCACGGTACAGTCTTGGCTACCACTAGCTAGGGTTTGACTATCCGGACTGAAAGCAACTGAGTGTACGTAATTGGTATGTCCTGTCAAGGTTTTCAAACATTGACCCGTACTGACATCCCACAACTTCACCGTTTGATCATTGCTACTACTAGCCAAGATATTCCCAACAGGACTGAAAGCAACTGACTGCACGTCACTGGTATGTCCTGTCAAGGTTTTCAAACATTGACCCGTAGTGACATCCCACAACTTCACCGTTTGATCATTGCTGCCACTGGCCAGCATATTACCAACAGGACTAAAAGTAACCGAATATGTCCAAGTAGTATGCCCTTTACAGATAAAAATTGGTTGACTATTGACAACATTCCACAAGTGAATTTCACCACGAGTATCACTAGTAGCCAAAAATTTTCCATCTGGGCTAAAAGCCATCGATAAAATACCACCTAACCTTTTAGCAAAAGTAGACTTAGCTAAATTAGAGTGGGCAAAATTTACATGATGCAATTTGACATTTTGTAAGTATGCTTGCCAAACAGTCAGATTAGAAAAATCATAACCAGCTAGATCAATCTGCAAATAACAAAATAAATTAATAATATTTCCAGTTGCATATCCTGACGAATTAGTAAATTGTTCTCGAATTTTGAGAATAATCCTTGTTAATTGTTGTTTGAGATTCTGCTTATCGTTAAAATTGATAGTTAGTCTATCTGCAATTGGCTTTAAAATCAAACTAACTTGGCTGTCTCTAATATACTCTTTCGCCTGGGCTTTTATCAGAGCATAACTCATCAATAACGAAATTTTTTCAGTAGCAATTTCTGAGCAAATAAGCTCTATGAATCTTTCAGTTATGTACTCCATGACTACAGGTTGTTGTGTAAAACCTGCTCTTGTTATCTCACATAGCGAACGCCTTTTTAGAGATTCTACCGCTTCTAGCAATTTTATTCTTGATACTGCTGGTACAATATCCTCCTGTAGTTCTTGCAATAAAATCTGCTCACGATTAATTGCCAACCAGTACATAATTTTTTTTTCTAAATCTGATAAGCGATTAAACTGCTGCTCTAAAAGATTAGAAATACCAGAAGTAATTGCTGTATTTTGCTCTAAAAAATAGGAAATATTCCCTGCAAATAATTCTCGAATTGACGTAGAAACTATATTCAGTTCTAGTGGGTTACCCAAATAACACTCAATCAATTTTCTCATTTCATCAAGAGTGCCAGAAAGTCCCTTGGCTTTAAGGATTTCCTGTCCTTCTTCCTCTGTTAACCCAGTTAATTGTAAGGAGCGAGTCGGGTGTGTTTCGCCTTCCAGTAATGCAAATTCTTCGGGCTTCTCTCGACTCGTTAACAGCAAGCAGCTAGTATGAAATGTTTTACCTACCCGTAATAGAAGTTCACCATACCCCTCGTACCCGTTGCGATAGTGTCCAGCGTATTCACCACTACCTAGAATTGACTCAAAATTATCTAGTACCACCAGACAGTGTGAAGAGCGTAAGTAATCAATTAATAACGAGATTCTAGCGTCTACTTTTTCTGGTAAATTGATTTGCTGTTGGTCAGACAGAAATGAGATTAACTCTGCCAGCACATCTTCAAGAGGTGGGGCATGCAAGAGCGATCGCCAGATAACGTACTCAAATTTATCCTGAATCTGTTGTGCACAGCGTACTGACAAAGTAGTTTTGCCAATCCCTCCCATGCCTACTATTGTCACCAGGCAAAAGCGATTCTGCACAATCCATTGCTCTAACGTCGCTAGTTCCTCTACACGACCATAGAAAACTGATACATCTACCGCCTCTCCCCAGTCTTGGCGCTTATCGGCAATTCTCTCAAACAGATCCACTACAACAGGTGTGGTTGTTTCCTCTACTTTTTTTCCTGAGTAAGACGGTATGGCTTTAAAGAGCTTTTCATCTGTCTTCCAGTGCGTTAGCGTTTCTGGAGCGTGCGTAGCAGCTTCAAATGAGCTTCGCCATCGCCGCTCTAGTGCCCCCTGAAAATTCGTTTTACTAACCTTTTCCCCTAAAGCTTCTGAAAGCACCTTCCATAACTTGGGGCCAACATCGTATTTTAAATACCCAGCAGCATAGCCGTAACTTTCTGAAATATCGTAATATTGCTGACCTTGCCAAGCTCCCCGAAGTATTACTATTTCGATATCTTTCAAGTGCCTTTTTGTATTGGCAAAAACTGCTGCATCCGCTACCTTGACTGCTTCTTCAAAATCCATAAGACTTAAGCACCACTTCAAAATGGTCTTTTTGTTATCTAGTTTCTCAACTTAGTTAGAGATCAACAAGGAAAGATTGCATAGTTAAAGAATAACTTATCCCTCTTTTGTCACTCTCCGAAAACATTTGCCATTTCTGGATTCTAGAGCTTTTGTATAGCAAGCGATCGCGCGATTCTTTTCTAATAACAAATACAAGACCCATTTTTTCCTAATAGTATAGCTTGTATTGATTGCCTCATCAGGCTTCTAGCGATCGCCCTCCCGGAGAGTGACAGAAAAGGGTTATAGCGTTTCTCAGTCTGATGAAGTACAGTAGCAACAATAGACATCTCCGAAAACGTTCAAAGCCTTTATGTGGCTAGGCTATAGTCCGTAAATGCAATCATCCTAAATTAGTTAGTCTGTACGAAAAAATAAGGCTTTGAGATATTTACTGTTGATAATTTAAGCACCCTCCCACAGTTGGGGAACTAATTTCTGAGAAATATAAGCTTCAAATGTCAGCCCGTCAGTTGCACCTAAAATGCTATATTGACTAATCAAACCTTTAAGAGCGATCGCACCAATTATAGAGACATTTTTACTGCGCTTCTGAGGTAGCCCTTTCAAGGTGGTGAAATTTGGAACGAAGATTGGTTATTTCGACCATTAAAAATCCCCAAATCTGAGTGGAGAATTCAAGGTGGTAGCACTGGAACAACGTATCTTCGTTTGTCACCTTGAAAGGGCTAGTTCTGACTCTAAGGTAGATATCACTCAAACTAAAAAGTTTTGAGCAACATAGTTGCCCACTGATTCACCAATTACCAATCCATCTTCTATAGCAGACTGGAAATGGATTCCACCGTAAAGGCGGCTAGAGCCTATTTCATTAGCTGCTTGAGAAAAGCTACCGAATGAACGAGAAACGTTAGGTAATCCAGGAGTAACGGTAGTAAAACTGAAATTATCACCAAAGAAGGAAGTCAAAATTGCGTCTGCCGCACCACTCACTGTGCTGTGTGCTGATACGTACTCCTGGAATGGCGGTGTTGGTAGTAGCGGAGTCCAAAGCGGATCGCCAGTTGTTAGAGAATTGCCATCGGTGTCGGCTTGCTGGATCGCAGTGACTGGGCGCCAGAAATCGTACGCGGTTTTTGAGTCCCACCCAGCAATTAATGAATCAGCTATTGCAATATTCAGTTTTGCAAATAGATGAGCGTTTTGCGACAGTGTATAGTCATTTCTCAAGGAAGCTTGTTCTGCGATCTGATTCCAGTGTCCTGGAGGTAAGTAAGTACCTTGAGGATCATTCCAAAACAAAGAAATTTCTGTCTGATCGGCAGTACGGGTTGTGCTGTCTATCCTACCTAATTCCTTGACTTGGTTGAACTCCGCCGCGTAGTCGCTGCTGTTTACCGCTGGAGGACCATCTAGACGGAACTGCGAGCTACTAATTAATGTCCAAGGAGTGATATTGGGCCACTGCTGAAAATGAGGTAAAGAAAAACTAGGTGGGGTTGGCTGCCAATCGCCTGGTTCAGTTCCTGGAGTATAAGATATATTGGGTGGTATCTCTCTTATTTCATCTGTACTCCGCCAAGCAATTATTTGATTAGCGACAAAGCGCCCCAAGGCAACGCCATCATTCTCAGCCTGACCATCAGGAACCTCAGCCAAAGACGAGACTAGAAGTGCATCAAACTTAGCTTGTTGTCCTGGAAACAAATTCACTAGGACTTGGTGTGCTGCCCCAGCTGCCGCAGCTTCACTCGATGCTCCTTGAGGTGTCACTATGTTTTTGACATAATAGCTGCTGTGCGTTTCATCAATTGCGTTAACAGCATCATAAATTGACGTGTGCAAGGTTGCCAAAGCACGTGATGCCACTGGAGGCAAAAGCCTTTCAGACTTTATTGTTTCCAACAGTGTGGCATTCCAATCAAGGACAATGTCACGGTCATTTGCAATAAAATTAGATCTTGTTAGTGTGCTGCTGTCAACTCCTACTACTATCGCTAAAGGTTGACCATTGATGCTATCACTAATAACTGCATTATTAGCATTATCGTCTGTACCATTAGCAATACTTAGTCTCTCAAAAGCTAAGTCATCTGGCAACTTAATGAGATCAACATACCGTTGAAAATCAGTAATATGATTTGTTCCTCCTAAACCAGGATCTCCTATACCGATACCAAGAACAAAAACATCGTTGCCATTGCCACCGGTGAGAGTGTCGCGGCCAAGACTAGTATGGAGGTAGTCATTCCCGTTACCACCATAAAGCTCATCGTTGCCATCTCCACCCCATAGATAGTCTTGGCCATTTCCACCGTCTAAGAAGTCATTTCCTTCTAAACCTTTAAGAAAGTCGCTTCCATTAAAGCCTAAGATTCGATCCCCTTGATTTGTACCTATAAGGGTATCGTTTGCGGAGGTTCCAAGAATCAATTTTGCCATGTGTTTTTAGCCTTATTAACTAATTTACTGAAGACCTATGCATGCGTTGACATAAAGTCAGTTACGTATGACGATAGTATGTTTGGTATGTTGTATGTTTGTTTGTTTATCTCGTTTGTTAACGACTGGAATGTTTTTACAACCCAATCGAACAAAGACAACATCTTTCTAAGAAGGATTGTGGGGTGAGTAATCGAGAAACTCCCAATGCAATAGGTATGGAAGATCAGTTTCCAACCATTGTTCAATTTTGAAATTCCAGTAGCGCTGAGTCCCCCCAGTTGTATGCATCGGGTCGTCCAAGTTCCACAGAATTTCAGGCTGACCGATCAATTGCAAAGTCCGGATACGCTCGAAGTCCAGGAATA
Source organism: Nostoc sp. WHI (assembly GCF_015714725.1). Lineage (GTDB taxonomy): Bacteria > Cyanobacteriota > Cyanobacteriia > Cyanobacteriales > Nostocaceae > Nostoc. The sequence goes on along the minus strand of NZ_WBKM01000153.1, from coordinate 14,243 downwards.
TAAGACCAGCTCTAGGATTAACCATAAAGTTGCCCAGCGTATTGAACATACTGTTGCCCCCGTAGTCAGGAATGCGGAGCGTTCTGTCGTCAAGAATTCGTATGAAGCCAGGATTGCCACCGCGATGAGAGGCATCAACGCCGCGCGTTGGGTGAGCACTTGCCACAAAAAAGGTATCAGCAGCAGCAATAAATGCTTGTTGGTCAGCCTCTAACAACTGACCAACTCGCACTTTAGATATATGACTATAATGTAAGTTTTCTTTAACGAGGACCTTGGGGTGTCGCCGCTGAATGTATTTTGGACAGTTGGGGTATGATTCAGCTAGGTCTAGCTGTAGCCGCTCCTGTGCAATGCGAGTGATGTGACCATTGATCCGCAGGCGTCGGCGTGTTGCAAGTTCAATAACTAGCATACCAATTTGAGTGTGGCGCTCAATGTTCGTCCAGAACGGGTCATACCAGTTGCAGATCGCCTGGGTGAGGTCAAGTTCAATAGTGTGCTGATTCACCGCTGTTGTAAATCCAGGTTGACCAATGAGCACCGATGCCCAAATGTTCTGCTGATCGTCTATGCTTCCAAGTATTATCATCGGCTGCTGTTCTATAAATTTGAGAGCACCTTTAAGAATAGCGTTAGAAATAACGCGACCATTTTGTCGAGCAGCTTCGACTTCACCAACGATCTCCTGTACCAACAACTCGCCTTCATGGTAAGCGTTTTCGGTTTCCATTGGTTGCAACCTCTTTATCAATCTGACCGGAGGAACGTGTAGTAAAACACTAACTTTAGGGAATTCCAAAAATAAATGATTAAATTACTGCATTCAAGATGAGTATCATACCCAGTTGCGTTTAGAGATGGGGGGACGGGGGCGGAGGAGAAAGAAATCCCTTTTTCTCTTTCTCCTTTTCCAGTTACTTGCTCCCCCTCATCGTATCTACTATCTTTGAATGTAACTTGACATCACATTCTGCTTACCGTGCTTCAAGAACGATTGGATATTTTTTACTTAGAAATCCCTTAGGCATCCAGTTGACAGCGTTAGAATGTCAACACAGCATAACCATCAACAATCAGCTTTTGTAGACTAGGTAGTCCAGAAGTTCCAGGTACCGGATTATCCTTGATGAAGTCAAAGCCAGATTTTTCAACCTCTTCAGAGGAACCAAACACATCAGCACACCCGCAGGACACGCCAGCAACCTTATCCTTAACTGCTTCAAATAATTCGTGAGCAGGATGTGTTGACTTAGTAACCTCTCCAATCCATCTCGTTCCTGCTCCTTGAAATAGAAGGGTCACGTCATCACCACGATGCTTAAAGTCATAAACTGAGGCTAAAGCGTTGAATAGTCGTCCGAGAGATTCATCCGATCCTGAGTTGGGGTCAGAAAGAACAACGATTGCTGCCTTGGTCATAATCAATTTTTCCTTCTTGGTTCATTTTGATCAAACGTTCAGTTAAAAATGGCAAAAAATAAGTAGAAAGACTGGGAACAACTCCATTACGTAAAGGTATGTAAATATTACAAAAGGGTTATTTTGGAAACTCTAAACCTCTTTTAAAAATCAACATAGTTTGCTTTAATAGCGCCTACTTGACTTGAAAAAGCAGGGGGAGAATTTTTCATCTTTTACTGGTGTACTACGTTCATGACCGACTACTTATTTTTTGCTACCCAGTCTATCAATAGCAATCAAATCAGATCTTGGCTATGAAAGATCCTATAGTTAGCGATCAAATTAGGGAAAGTTCGGGAGCAACGCGATTTGGTGAGGTCGGAGAAAAAACGTGCGATTGGGATTAACGTCTAGAATCGGTTCTTATGACTGTTCGAGGTGATAGCGCAGTTTCTGCGAGTGACCCAGAGATTGAAGAAACTGAAATTGAATAAACTTCAGTGGGCAAACAACGAAAGAAAGTCATCAGTAAGTCAGCCCTAACAGCCGGGCTACATCTGTGTAAAACTCGCCGCATCGCCCTAGTACCAAAAACTTGGACAACTTCTGCCACTGACTCTAACAGGTGATCTGGTGATGATTCTGATTCAGCAATCAACATCGGGAAGTATGTACGGGCTAACCACTTTTCATCCTCGTCTAAGTCAGCCAAATTTTTATTACTACCGCTATTAAGACTATCTAATAGCAGGAGTAATAATTTTTTAAAGTGCTGCCAGCCCCCCCAGCGCTGGGTAAATCGACTCACCCATTCCTGGGAGATTTCAGCAATATTAGCGATCGCAGTTTGGGTAATTTTCTGTTTTGACTGCCAGAGCGGCTGTACCCCATAGAAGCCAATTCTCTGCATCCAGTAGCTCGTTAATTAACCAGTGATGTAAGACTAGGTGCGATTGCCTTACTTAGCTACTCATCCATCTGGGTACCCAGATTTTTGACTTTTTCTAACGCCTTTACTACGCCAACTTCATCAGCTAGTCGGATAAATGCATTGGCTAATTCTTCTAACAAGTCACTCCTATCCACCTCTACCCCCTCGTCTGCCAAGTCCATCAGCACTCGATTGATCTGCCTGCTCAATTTTTTAGGAATGCGAAAAGTGGTTTGGGTATAGTCGGGATTCTCACGCTTGGCTAATTTATCTTTATCCTTTAACTGTTTAGATGAACGGGTTACTGGCTGTTGAGGTTGCTGGGTGGTTGAATTTTCAGGTAACTGGGTTTTTGGCTGTTCAGATAGCTGATTTTCTGGGTATCCAGGTAGTTGGGTTGCTAAATTTTCAGATGGTTGACTTTTCACCTGTTCAGATAACTGGCTTAATGATTCTTCAGTTACTTGAGTTTCTAGGTGTTCAGATGGCTGATTTTCTGGGTATCCAGGTAGTTGGGTTGCTAAATTTTCAGGTGGTTGACTTTTCACCTGTTCAGATAACTGGCTTGAGGATTTTTCGGTTGGTTGAGTATCTAGCTGTTCAGATAGCTGGCTTTCTGGGTATCCAGGTAATTGGGTATTTTCTTGTGCTGCCCCTAAGACCTCACTAAATCGGCTCACCCTTTTATTGCTTGAATCACTTCGTTTTTTATTTCCGTCCAATCCCGCCATGCTACTTTACCCCCTCGAACCTTATAAACAGGAACTCCACTAGTCACCGCATCCTTGTAAGCTTTGTAAAATCGAATCCCACGGCTGAAAACAGGATAACCCTGTGTTTTGAGTGCTGACATCGCCTCCTCACCATCCCTTTGAGGCGGCGGTGGAATCATTGTAAGTAGGACTTTCCAGTTTGTATCTGGTGGTAAAGATTTAGCCATGAGTGCCATTGCGTCCATACCCAAGAGGTCAGGTGGAGTCGGAACGATAAGTAGATCGCAACCCCTTGCTAGATCCTCAACTTCCACATCATTAGGGCGGGCGGGAGTGTCAAAAATTATAAATTCAAACTTCTGCGTTCGCATCAACTTCGCTGCTTCCTTTTCTCCGCAGACCTGAAATGGTAGTCCCCCAGGTCTGGCCCAAGTGGTTGCTGAACGGTTCAGATCGGCATCAATAACTAAGGTTGCCCCATCATCACAAAACAGTGAGGCGAGGCAGATAGCTGAAGTTGTTTTCGACACTCCGCCCTTAAATGAGCTAAGAGAGATGATTGGCATAATCTCTCCTTATAAAAGATGGAAAAATCATATCGCACTTACACACATAAAATGTGGATGTATGAATATTTGGGTATCCAGGTATTTATGCAGCCTCAAATGAGAATCTGCGACTCAAGTACAGTGTTGATGCATTGTGAAGCTTATTTTTCGTAAATGACAACCTGGCTTATGGAGTCTCTCCAATTGAAGGCGTTTCTTCATCGGCAGCGACCAAATCCACGCCACACCTCGTAGCCGCTTCCGCTAACCTTTGATCAATCGTTGCTAAAGGTAATCCCAACCGCAACGCTAATTCTAAATAAGCTGCGTCATAAGCTGCTAAACCTTGCTGTCTCCCCAGCGTCAGGGTTGCACCCAATGCGTTTGCATCTGTAGCCGTATCAACCTGGATTAACAGAGACTGTAACAAGGTAATAGCTACCTCGGATTGTTCTTGAGTCATGCGGTTACGCCGTTCAGCCACCAGTAGGACATTAGCAATCTCCAGTGACCAAATTCCCGGTACAAATGCTTCAGCATCTGGCATTATTGCCAGTATCGCATTAGCAGTGGAGTTATTTTCATCCACCAAACACCAGCTAATTGCTACAGAACAATCCAAAACAAACTGCATTAAAATCTTCGCCCCTCTTCAATCATGGAGCGGATTGACGTTTTATCTAACGCTACTTCTCGTCGCAGTTGTTCCATTCTGGCAATTGCATTACTTATCGATTTTTTCGTTGTGGGCTTTCCCCAAGCGTTATATTGTGCTTGGGCTTCTGAGGATGTTGCAACTTCTGGATCGGGTAACGGCTGTATAATCACCACTACCTCAACATTTGTATCTTTTAAATCAGTGGGTGTCTGGATTTGCAATATACCATCTGTCCCAATATGTGATCGCAACTTCATCGTTTCCATGTCGGCATTCCAGAACTCATACTTAATAAATTTGGGAAGTACCTTAATTATGCTGTTACTTTCCTCACTAGAAATAAAAGCATAATATCGCAACCTGGGTACACGGCTAATTGAATGTACAAATATCTGGGTATCCAGACATTTAAATACCTGAGTATTCAAATGTTTTAATCAGGTGTATACTGACCATGTTTCTAAACAACGTATTCATTGCTACTAGAACACCCTATGCGCTTTGCTCGTGTTCTATTGGAGCAAGCTGAATCACTACCCTTTGATTGAGAGCGTGAGCGATTTTTTGCAGCATTGAAAGAGAGTGTCCCTCGTAATCAGCATCTTCAAGCCGTGCAATCACAGGCTGTTTTGTACCAACAATTTCAGCAAGCTGTTTCTGTGTTAACCCCGATGAAGTTCTGGCTTCATAAATTAGCTGTGCCACAAGAGCATTAATAGAGGCTGACTCCACCATTGCCTCAAGCTCAGGGTCGCTGCTGGTGATCTTGTTAATGATTTTTATTGCATCGCTAGTCTTCGCCATCCTCTTGTTCCTCTACGTAGGTGTGAACTTCTGGGTTTTCTTCAAATAAATGCTTTCGCGCGATCGCCCGTTCAATATCAATTGGTGGTACAGCTGCTTCTTCTTTTGTAATGGCGTGTGCGAGAATCGCTACGTTTTGCCCATGAAAGAAGTACAGGATGCGGTATTGCACACGAATATGCTTTGCTCGAATCTCATTTACAATATCTAACTCCGGCGGCTCAAGATTTTTAGGTCTTTTCTAAATCAATTCTGATATCGAGTCACTCATCTGCTTTTGCAAGCGCTGGCGGTTATCATCATATTTCAATACCGTTTGCACTTGGGCGTGTCTGCTGAAGCGCTGGGTAGCACGGTAGTTCCCATTGTTCAAATCCAATACTGTAGTAATCGCACTGTGGCGGATGCGATGGGGTGACATCTTCTTAGTAATTCCCGCTTGCTTGCACAGCCCATCCACCAGTCGCCTAATTGCCTCTCCGGTTAATCTATTTCCATTCTTGTGGTATGCCAGCACTGTGAAAAGGGGTTCATTGCTACGTTTCTTCTTACTGGCTTTTATCCAACTGGCGATTGCGTCGGCGGTTCTGTCCGATAGGTCAAGAACTTCCTTCTGGCTACCCTTGCCTTTACCCAGGATAAAGAGAGTTTTTTCCTTGGCGTTAAAGTCAAGCACATTCAAATTGACTATCTCATTCCGGCGCAAGCCATTATCCCAAAGTAACCGCATAATGGCATAATCGCGCTTGCCCTTAAGGGTACTGCGGTCAACCAACGCTATGACTAGGGCATAGTCCTCGGCTGGAATGCCCATAGTGTCCCGGTAGGTTTCGACCTTCTCACCTTTGACATCATCCAGGGAGAAATTGCACACTCCCAGCCGTCGCCCCATCTCAACCATTGACTTGATAGCACTAAGGCGACGATTCACCGTAGCTTCAGCCAGTTTTTTCTTAATCAGGTGCGCCTTGTACTTGAGAACCACAGCAACGGCATGACGCTGTTCCAGGTGAAGAAACTCTAGAACCAAATCCCGGCTGGGTTCTTTTTTGGCAATGAACACAAAGAAATCTTTCAGGTCTTTTTGGTATTCGCGCTTGGTGTTCAGTGAGCGCTTATCCCCAATCAGCTGCTGGATAACATCGGGGTCATTTTCTAGAGAAAAGTCTTCTCCGATCGCTAACGCCAGTGAGTTTTCTAGAACGCTAAGATTTTCTGGGTGGATCGGTGTCATTGGTTAGTCAGCAGCACAGGGGCAGTGTCAGTTTAATGCTATTTCAACATCTTAGTTGTAAAGGGCGTGTTTATTACTCTAAGTGGTGCGAAAAGCGCTATTGTCGCACTATCTCCCAACAAGGGGGGGAGTGGGGAATGGGCGAGTTATTGTCAGTTGATTGACAGTTGTTGAGGGCGATGAAGAGAAATTAAATTAGATGAAAGTGTAAGGGCTGACGATTTGACTAAGTAATAATGCTGTATGAATCTGGAGATTGCGGTTTTGCCCTAAGCGAAATCAGGAGAGTCTTGATCGCTCTTTGTGGGGCTTTGATATCAATTGTGATATCAAAAGGAAATTCACCGGAATGTCGATAGTCATAAGCAATAGCAGCTTGTATTCCAGTGGGGTCGAAGTTTTGCGGTAGTGAGCATTGGTGGTTACTTTGGGCTTGATTCCGGGCAATATTTATATGTATGGTTACACAAAAATTATCTAGTGATTATTATGCGTCGTTGTATTTATTGTGGGGAAAGAAAAGAGTTGACTAAATTTTCATTAGAACATATTTTTCCACAATCTTTGGGTGGAAGTAGTTTGAGCAATCTTTTTAAAACCCATCATGTATGTCGTTATTGTAACTCTATAATAGGTCAATGGGTTGATGGGTCTTTTATAAGAAACTGGTTCACTCAAAATTTTAAAGCCAGTATTGCAAATGTTTATATAGATTCGCAAGGAAATTGTATTCTTCCTCTAAGTTACATGGGAAGAGTCAAGAGATTTGAAACATCGGAGCAAGAAATTTGTGAATTTTGGCTTGGCCCATGTGGTGACAGCATATATCATTTCCATGATGCTTTTGATTCTAGATATGATACTTTCGTAGGTGGCAATCCAATAAATTTAAAAAAAAATCCAGGAGATGTATATATAATAGCTGTTCCTACCAATCCTTTTTGGCAAAAGATAGTCTTTAATTCATTTATATCTCACTTTAATAAAGCTAGACGCTTTATTTGTAATGCCCCTGATGAAAATAATGGTGAATGGATATTCAGTAAATCCAGTGAAAAAGAAAAAGCAATTATTAAAATTTTAATGGAAGCAAGAGGAACAGATCATGAGGTTAATAATCTAATTGATCCATATTCCCATGAGAGATTTCTTGCAAAAATAGCTCTTGGTTTAGGCTTTAACATATTTGGTGATAAGTATCTAGAAACAGACTACGCACAATTTCTTAGAGATATATTATGGCGTAAGAAACCAAACAATACTTCGGAATTAAAACGCTTTCTTGGATATTTTGACCCAGTAGGTGAATCATTAAAAGTTATTTTACCGTGGGAAGGCGCACATACATTCTTAATTATGTCTATTGGAGATTACTTTATACTTTGTATGTGTATATATGGAAAGGCATTTTTGAACGTAGTTATTTCTGACGAACGTAGTCTTTGGAGCGACCATAAAAACTATAGCGATGGTCAGATTTTCTTGGTTGTTCCGCAGCTAAGTAAGGCCTTAAATCCAATTAGCTTGCCAATCTATATAAGTCATAAACTTCAAGAATTGCCTGCTAAAGAACTTCAAGAGCTTGAAGCATTAAAAATTGATCCAAGCACTTTACCACCATATGTAAATGAGTAGTCGAAAATGCCCTTGTTTATTATCAATAAGGGGTAAAAGTTCTGATTTTTGAACTTAATAGTTTTTGGGTTTTGATATTGTCAATTTTGGATTTTTTGTGTTAGTCTTTTCTCGATAAATACAGGGGAATAAAATGTTACCTAACGATTCAATGGAAATTAAGATAAATGATCAGCATATTGCAATTCTATCTAGCATGAAAAAAGGGGTTGCTTTAGGAATATCTGACTTTGTTTATAAAGGAATACAAGATTTAATGTTTTTTTGTACTCCCGAAGAAGTGTTTTTACTTGTCATGTATTTCGAGAGTCAGATCAATTCTCAAAGAGAAGCAGAAATATTTACACAAGGTATGGCTAATTATGTGAATGCCAATAAAGGATCATCGAAAGTACAAAAACTAATTTCTCTTATTGAAGAAGAGAATAGTAAACGCAACAATAAACATGAAAAAAGAGATCAAAATTTGTGGGAATACGGCACTAATCCTGAATACGAAGTATCGGCAATAACTACTTCAGAGGTAAGATTACAACAGTATGTTGAAGATAACTCAGCAATTCTAAAAAGAGGTTTTTGGGCTAAGAGAAATTTAGGAGTAGTGTTAATCAATTTTGATAATTATAATCCAGAATTAATCTTTATAGATAAATCCACATTAAGCATGAATTTACCCAGCAATGTTGCTAGTGATGCACTGATTTTTTTAAATTCAAATGGAAGATTGTATGGCAAGAGCGAAGGTTTAATTTTGATTGCTAAACTAGGTAATAATTACTCTATTCAAGATTATCCGCTTCATGGACGCGATGTAGGTCTATCTTACCTTGTAGAATAAATATATTCAGAAACTAAATATAGCAAGGCTTTTCAGACCATCTTGCAGAAAATTACTCACATCTCGGCTCAATACCATTAAGCCCTGCTCATCAGCAGGGTGTTTCTATATATCAAATCAAGATAATTTTTGAATTATATATTGTTTAAGTTTGTTTCTCACATCACATTAATTTTATTTTGATAAATCATCCATCAGTCTTGACATTATAGAAATACTGAATATAATTTTTGGCTAACTATTTAAATATTTTTAGCTATAAACCTGCATTCTTCAATTGGCTTAGAGCTTTCTGTGCTGCATAATTTGCTGGATTCACCTGTAATGATTTCTCCCAACTTGCTTTTGCTTCTGATATACGACCAAGTACTGAGAAAGAATTTCCTTGGTTACTCCAAGTGCGGTCATCGTTTGGATTTAAATTTAAGGCCTTTTTGTAACATTCGATTGCTTCTTCATGAAGATTCAAATCTATAGCCAAGCACTCACCTTTGAATTTCCAAACCTCATAATTATTAGGCACTATTTTTATAGATATGTTGAAAGATTCAATAGCTTTATCAAATTCTTTTAATAAAGCCAAAGATAAACCTCGGTTCATCCATGCCTCATGGTCGTTTGGGGCAAGCTTAAGGCATTGGTCATACCAGTAAACTGCTTCTGTATGATTACCTGCACAAGTAGCATCATAACCCTTGTTATACAATCTGTTTACATTAACATTGCCCGCTCCGAACATATAGATAGTTATACCTTTTCATGCAAATTATACGTTAATACATTTTTATGTATTCTCAACTAAATATCGTAATAACTGCCTTGTTTTACTGCCATCAGTAAAACAACTTAGATGAGCCTTCATTTAGTATTTATTCACTAGGTACAATTTTTTCAAGCATTTGGGAATCTTAAACATAGGATGCACATACTACTTAGACAAACTGCAAAACTATTATGAGACCTTTAATTTCTGAATTTTCTTATGGCTATGCCTTGACTGAACAATTGGTTTCCCTTAATCGTTCTAGGATAAAAGTCGCGCCCGTCTTCCCTTCATTATATAAAGAAGGCAAGGATGGGTATGGATACGATGTTAGTATCCAGTGGAGTAGCATTCCTGTTTTCTTACAATTCAAGTTATCTGACTACATGACTGGCCGTTCAAACAGTGAAGAGATTAAACAAGGATTATTCAAAGGCTCTTTTTACCGGATGCACCTACGTTCTCGAAAACATTCTAAACAACATGATTTACTCTTAGAATTGGAAAATAAAAAAACACACGTATATTATGTAACACCTCTTTTTTATAAACTAGAAGAACTTAACCACTATTATGCAAATAATCAAATTCTTGAAAATTCCACCTTTATCACTCCTCATTCAATAGGTATGATTAAAGATGACGATAATCATCATATATCTTTTCAAGAGCCAGGAAAGCCTTTTTACATTTTTTCTGAACCTAGACAATTAGGTATATTACCTAGTTTTCAAGTTTTGTTTGAACGAACAAACTTAATAAGGGAAGGTGGTTATTCAGGAGATATTTGGGAAGATACATTTGAAAATATGCTCGAGATTTTACCTAATTATCGAATTGTTAATGAAGAAGATATTGTATTTTTAAGAGAAACAATAAGTAACAAAACCTCAATAGAGAAACTTGCTTATTTAGCCCAAGCTTTTTTTTATTGTCAGCTATTTATTGTTAGCTAAATATTCAATTTTTAATTTCCTGCTTAAGCTATTATAGGTTTGCTCATTACTAAAAAAAGTCATATTCTTTGAGCCTCTGTTGCAGAGCCAGTAATAGTAAATCGACTAACACAACATCAGGATTAGTCTGTTCAATTAACTGAAACCCTAGCTTTCCACTGGTGGCATCACCAGTTACTTCTATATCTGGAGATTGTGAAATAGCAGCTTTGATGCCTAAGAGAGTGAATATTTCTGGTTCAACAATTACTATTTTCAGCATAATCTTGATAATCCTCTAATAATAAATGGCTGTTTATGAGGTTATTTCTTATTGGTGTCTAGCGGACACGTATTAGACACTTGGTGTCTGGGCTGTGTCTGGGATAGTGTCTGCTGGTGTTTCGACAGGATAAGGGTTTGGAGCTAGGGTGTCTGTGGTGTCCGGTGTCCGGTGTCCGCGAAAAAAGGGCGGTTTTGGGGCTAGACACCAGACACAAAGGGCAGTCAAATTTGATTAAGCTTGATAACACCCTCGCCTATCCAGTCCGCCAATCCTGCCCCCACAATTTCATACATCCAGCCCTTGATTTGCTCAACAGTGAATCTCTCACCGTTCACTTTAAAATTGCCCTTAAACTCTCTTACATCAGCTTCAATTCGTTCAGTTCTGGTGAGATATTCATACAGCTTTTGCGCCATTGGTGATAGTTTCTTAGGTTCATCTTGGGTGTCACCTACTTTGTTACCAAGATTGAATTCCAGTTCATAAATCCGCTCTAAAGTAGCTTTGTCGATGGTTGGCGGTTCATTAACTGTTCTAGATTCATCAAGCCGAAAATCAATCCGTTTCTGGTCTAACTTGGGCAGTTCAATATCAATCCATTGCCCATGCCCAGGTAGCTTAATCTTGCCCTGACCGCTAGCTTTTGCTTCTGTGGTGATTGGGTCAATAGTTGCGATTAGTTCTACTTCCAACAATGCAGCATCTCGAAGTTTTGATAATCCTTTGGCTTTAGCTAAAATCTCCATTGTGCGGTCGTGAGCTACGAACAAAGGAATCATTAATTGTTTGCGAGATTCGGTCATGGCACAGCGAAACCATTTACCAATAAAATCAGGGTCGGGTTTCCATTTTTCATCCTCACAATCGTCTGGCATTGGCTCAACTATGTTATCCGTCCAGGTCGTAAATTCTTCACAGATAACTGATAGCATCTTGCCGCTATTTCTTAACCGTTCTGTCCACTGCTCCTCTGTTAATCCACTCTTGCGGTAATCTTCATAGCGCTGGCGCATTTCATCCATGTACCATTGCATGAATTCGGCTATTTCTTTGTAGCCGGTAATCAGCCGCACACCTCGCCACTCGACAATAGTGCCGTGCGGGTCAAGCGCTACGATGTTCCACCCAGCTTGTACTTTCTTCCAAATAATTTCTCTAGTAGTCCAGGATTTACCCGCACCCATGCCACCAAATATTAAAGTGGGGTAGCCGATGGTGTTGTTGATCCAGCGATATTTGTCACCAGGGGCAATCGCTTGGTTGTCTGCCCCAGTAACCTTATCTGACGGGTCAATCGTCCCCTGTAGAGTCTGGCTCCCTTGTAGATAAGGCGTTTTCATCTCACGCAACTGCTTAATGTACTCCGCCTTCTGTTGCTCGGTCATCCCCGCCGTCTGCGCCTCAAAAAGTGCATCAGTCGCATCTAGCTGGGCAACTTGAATCTCAACGTCGGAGTAAATCTCAGCTTTGGTGATATCAACAGTGCGATCGTTAGCGACTAAATCCAAGTCAGCTTGCAGTTGGACTTCTGCGATCGCAACATCTCGGTAACTCTCCAACAACTTGGAACGTGCGGCCATCTCAGCTTTTGCTGCATCCCGTTTTTGGGCGATGTCTTCAAAAACTGCTCTCTGCTTCTCCTCATCCTGGCAATGGCGCAACATCCACCCAGCAAGAGCAAACCCCAGGAATCCCCCAAACGCCCAAAACGGTTTGTATGGGTTGGTCGCTTTCACCAGTCCTTTAACGCCCATAGCTGGGTTACGCACAACTTGAGAGGGCATTCCGTCATTCTGCCACTGTGACCAGTAGTAGGGGGTCATTCTGAAAGGTCGGTTATTCTTGTCTGAGCAGGTCAATGTTTTCAAAGGGGTTTTGATGCAGAAGTAGATCCGATCGCTGCTTGTTCCTTGCCATGCCATTGCAGCTGATCCAATACCTACAGTCAAACTCAGCCCAATTGCAACAGCTTTCTTGTCCATTGGCAAACGACCAAACCACAACATTAAACCCGATTGTTGTGACTCGGATAAAGTTTTATGTTTGTCGGTTAAATAATTCATTTCCTCTGACTACCACCAAATAGAAAAATCATTAATAGTGCTACGAATATCGCCACACCTGCACCACTGCCCCAACTTGAATAATCCGCAGTTTTGGGCTGATACATTGACTGAATTGAATTATTAGCTGTATCAGTAGAAGTTCTCGCTTCATTCCATTCACTAATCGGTTCGGAAAGCGCACACAATAACGCCAGTGATGCACTGCAACCAGTCATTAGATTAGTGACGAAATTATTGAACCCTTCACCTGTTGCAGTGGCAGTAAAATACAGGTGTGCAGTACCTACAGCTAGGAACATTCCAACTGGGTGAACTTGCAATAAATGAAAGGTGAAAATAACTGCGCTGTTTAAACAACTGCCAGCGACAATTTCACAAGCATTACCAGCACGTCTAAATGTTCTACCCCGGTTATTTTCTGGCAGTGGTGGTAACTGTTCGGGTTGTTGATGCTGCTTAGTTGATTGTGGTGTTTGTGCCAGCCCTTCATGCAAAAAAGGGCTGACGCTATGAGGATCTTCATTTCGTTTCCTTACTAGCATCAGCCTTGCCTTTTAACTAATAGTTATCGGTCGACTAACTTCTGCCACAAGTTACCCAACATCGCACCCCAACCGCGAACTGTTCCTGTTGCAGAAACACTTGATGCTGGTGCATGATTTTGGGATTGAATTGGTATTACTTCCTGGGGTGTTTGATTGGGTTCTAATGCCCTTGAGCCGTAACGCGCACGGGCTAAAAGTTGTTGGCGTTTCTCTCTCAATCCCGTGGTGATTGCTTGCCTTTCAGCTTGCACAGTTTGCTTATTTTCTATGCTGCTGATTTTGTTTTCATGTCTCCACAATTCTGCTTGTAAATCATGGTGTAATTGGGCTGCAACTTCGGTTAAAGCGTGTTTACGTTTCTGGTCAATCCGCAACAAGTCGGCTCTATCTTGGGCATCTATCTTACTCATCTCCGAATCAAATTCAGAGTTTAGTTTGCGAATTTTGGCGATAGCACCCGCAACATGAGAGCCGTATTGTTTACGAAGTTCGACCCAGGTTACTTGTCCTTTGGTCAACTTCTCCATTGCCTCAAAGACCACCTTGGCATTGTCCAGAAATGGCTCTAATCTATCAGATAGTTCCTGGGCATTATTGGCATAATCCGCAAACTGTTCGAGCTTATTTATATCGGAGAGATAACCCAATATATCTGCCTCAAATCCTCCCCAGCCAAGCGCTTTCTCATCAATATGGCTTGCATGACCCATTGCCGGATTGCGTATTGCAAAGTCCATTATTTCATCTCCCTAGTGCTGATATTTAAGTTGATTAATCAGAGCCTCCGCAAGTCCAAGATGCTCATCTATTCCTACCGATTCTCGGATGCCTGGGGTAATGCTAGAAGCGTGAGCCATCGCTTGGGCTGTTGAGTTAATCCCGT
>NZ_WBKM01000098.1 GCF_015714725.1 Nostoc sp. WHI | reverse complement strand
ATCTGGATGTTCTTCACCCAGCAGCTTGCGGCTGAGTGCTAAAGCTTGGATGAAAAGGGGTTCGGCTTCGCTGTATCTGCCTTGGGAGTTGTAGAGTAACGCTAGGTTGTTGAGGCTAGTGGCGACATCTGGATGTTCTTCACCCAGCAGCTTGCGGCTGAGTGCTAAAGCTTGGATGAAAAGGGGTTCGGCTTCGCTGTATCTGCCTTGGGAGTTGTAGAGTAACGCTAGGTTGTTGAGGCTAGTGGCGACAGATGGATGTTCTTCTCCCAAGCGTTTTTTAGTGACTTCTAGACATTGTTCAAACCAGGGTAAAGCTTGGTTATATAAACCTTGACCATTGTAAAATCTAGCGTTACCGATGAAAGTCCAATATAAATCATCATCGCTGACGTATTCAATGAGATGATTCGCTACTTCAGCTATATGAGGTATGGCGGGAGAAACGGCGGTGATTTGCTCAAGGGTGGACGAGTCAGGAATATATTGGGCAACTGTTACCATTACCCGGCAAAGCGCTCGCTTTAATTCCTCTGCCTGTTCTAAACCTGTACACTTATATTGGAAAAACTCTCTCAGCAGTGGGTGTAGTTGATAGATTCCCTCACCTTTGCGCTGGAGTAAATGCAGATTCAGCAAGCGATCGTCTCTTATTTCCTCTAAATCTTCTACATCTTCCTCTGGTAAACACTGTTCCACCAACTTCCAGAGTATAGGTGCAGCAGCAAATAAACTCAGCAAACAACCAAGCTGCTTATCGTTGTCCTCTAATTCCTGCCAACTCAACTCAAAGGCTGCTAACACTCCTCGTTGTGCTGTCATGTTACCTTCTGACTTGGATTTAGAGAGGGAACGCTCATCTAGTCGTTTTTCTTTCAATCGCCGCAACATTTCTGCTAAAGATAAATCCTGTTTCCGCGCCAGATATCGCCCTACTAATTCCAAACCCAAAGGCAAATATCCCAGCCACTCACACAGATGCAATGCTGCCAGTGACCTCTCCCCTAACCCCTCTCCTACCAGGAGAGGGGAATAAAACTCCCCCTTCCCTAGTAGGGAAGGGGGCTGGGGGGTTAGGTCATTCTCTTTTTCAATTCGTTCTACGCCAATAAGTGACCTTAATAACTCTAGCGCCGCTTCTGGTTGCAGCACATCAAAAGGTAATTTTGCTATGCCTCCAAAGTATTGACGTGTAGTTATCAGTACTTTAAACCGCGAAGATAACGCCGATAGATAAAGCTTGACTTCCTCGTAGTCGCTGACATCATCCAACACTAACAGCACATCACCTTCACGCCAATGCTGCCAGCAATATTGTACTTGCGCGAGTAATTTGTCTTCAGAATCTTCTGTTAAATTATCTGGTGGGTTTAAGTCAAGCTGCGTTCTAGCAAACTGCACAACTTGAATCCCCACATCTCCAGCCTTTGCCAGCAACCAGCAAATTCCACCTTTGTAAATTTCACGGTGAGCCACTGCATATTGTAAAGCCAGTTCTGTTTTACCCAGTCCACCCATGCCAGCAACGGCAACTTGTTTATTTTCCTGCAACATCTGGTGGAGGGTTTGCAATTCAACTTCACGTCCAACAAACTTCACCACCCCACTCAGGGGTAAATTTTGCGGTGTAGAGGGATTTAACTTTACCTGTTTCTCTTCAGGCGGCTGTAGTCAGAAATTAAAGGTTTGATTGCGGTTGTCATTAGAAACATTCCCGACATTCCCACCATAATTTTTATCAACTGTGTTCGTAAAATTCTGGATGATCGAGGGTTGAGATTTAACAACATCCGCCAAAGCCTCAACAGCTTGAGCAATTTCGGGGTCTTTCTTTGCCGCTTCTTCTACCTGCTCAACCAGAGAAGCTTGACCATAATTTAGAGGTTGTGTTTGAGCAAGTTCTATAGAACTCGCCGTGTTAGGTTCTTTGCGCTTCAGTAGTAAAAATAATTTACCGCCTTGCTCTAAAGCCTTTTCCCCCAGGATTTCCCCAGTTCTTTCAAAGGCTTTAGTGATAACCAAGGTTGCGATCGCAGCTGCCGTCAGTGTTACAGGTTCCATAATATAGTTGATTTTACAGGGAGATACAAATGCAGTTGTGTCTATTTCGGAAATATATCACACACATTTAGCAATTAACCTTATATCCCAATACAGTTCAGTTAAGATCCCCCCGCCTACGGCGACCCCCTTAAAAAGGGGGTAAAAGAGATATTAGCCCCCCTTTTTAAGGGGGGTTGGGGGGATCTCCGAACACTAAATATCACTAACCCAAGCGTATTGCCCTATATCCCGCTTTGCAATCAATTGCAAGGTTTCTAACCTGTGGCGGGTAATGCAATAGATGCAATATTTCAGACTTACAGACTTGAGTTTAATGGCTTTTAGATGAGTGATGTCTTTGATGGACTATGCGATCGCCTTTACAACACCATCATTCCACCTCAGAACTCGGAACTTCAAGCTCAGAACTCGGAACGTCGAGATCGGAACTCGGAACTTCAAGCTCGGAACTCGGAACGTCGAGATCGGAACTCGGAACTTCAAGCTCAGAACTCGGAATGTCGAGATTGGAACTCGTAACTTCAAGCTCGGAACTCGGAATGTCGAGATTGGAACTCGGAACTTCGAGATCGGAACTCGGAACTTCGAGATAAAAGCTCGAACGTTGAGGGTGAGAACCTGAATTTTACTGCTTTGAGGTGCTGCGATCGCTGGATTGGGCATAACCTACGCAAAAATATGCCAAATTTTCACTAAACTACAGCAAGCAGCCTAATTTTGTAACGGCAATACAGTAATTAACCCAGAAAATCTCGCAAAATCACTTGTGTTATGAGTGAGTAACTGAGGAATGCCATAAACTAGCATCGTGGCGACAATATTTGCATCATGAACTTGCTTCCCACCAATAGCAATTTGCTCCATTAGAGATAAAAGTCTCTCTGTCACTTGAGCGGTATCGTCAGCTACTCGAAATTGAGCTTGAAAAAATCGGGTACGCTCAATTGCGATCGCAACAGGTCGGGGATTCATCAATGCTTGTGGACGGGTGAGAGTCATCAAGAATTCCCGCAACACTTGGCGACTAATCCATAATGCAATTCCTGCGTCATATTGATTTTGAATAGCCTGTAGTGCTGCTTGGTGAAAGGGAGATTCGGACACATTTGCATACACCAAGATGTTCGTGTCCAGAAATATAGAGTTAGCGACCCCAATCACCATACATATCCTCACGTTTTAAAGAAAGATTTTCAGGCCAAGAACCGTAATTATCTACCGGAAAGTTTAGAGGAGGACGTTTTTCCTTGCTCTCTACTTTCTCAACCAAAAGCTTCTCATCAATTACTATTACTACCTGATGCTGACCCTCTGGAATATCCAATGGTAACTGCGCTGTAATCTTGCCATCTTTAGTAACTGTGGCAATTGTTTCTATAGTTTTCATAGTATTTCTATTAGATTAATACATCACTGCTTGGTGAAAGGGAGATTCGGACACATTTGCATAAACTAAAATATTCGTGTCGATGAATATAGGGTTATTAGTCGTTTCCATAAAGGTCTTCTCTGGGGAAAGTTAAACTTTCCGAGACTAATCCTACAGGATAGGCGGAAAATTTTAGAGGCGCTTTCTTTTTTTTTGTCTCTGCTTTCTCAACCAAAAGCTTCTCATCAATTACTATCACCACCTGATACTCCCCCTCTGGAATATCTAATGGTAACTGCGCTGTCATCTTACTATCTTTGGTAACTGTGGCAATTGTTTCTATACTTTTCATCTCATTTATCCTTAATCAATCCATTACAGCTAATACAGCTTTTGGCAATAACTTATCTTTAAACCAAACAATTCTGGCGGGGACATCATTTAATTTTACTCCCGCCTTTTCTAAATTAAGTCGCTCGGAAATTGCCAAAATCAAATCATCACGTCCAGCCCGCCGCACCTGAGAAAACTTCTTTTTTAAATATTCTGGTCGCCAATAACCGACAATTTCTAATAAGAAGGTGCGTCCATCAGGATGCACTAAGCGGAAATCGGGAATCATCACACTACCGGGAATCGGGATTAAATCAACTTCTCGCTCTAACGCCCAACCACTTTTTAACGCATCCCACTTATCAGCAAAGGATGCCTCTAGCATACTATCGTAGGGCTTACCTGGTGGATAGTGGGATACCAAACCACATTCGGAATTGAGAGTAAAACGTCCAGTTTTCCAAGTATCTGTATAAGCGTCGCGGGTTTGGAGAATGGAAGCAAGACTCCATTTAGTAACGTGAAGTAAAGCAGGAATAAGTTTAGCGATCGCTAACCCATACCGCGTACTAGAATTAAACAAACTCGTCGGCCCGTCAATGGTAATTGTAAACCCGTGGTCAGCATCACCCTCAATATAAGCCATCAATTGAAACAACTTCAGATAGCGAAATAACAGCTTATATTCTCCCGGAACATTCCGATGAGCATTTAATACAAGTTTACTGGCTTTATAAAACACACCCTGCACCTGAGATAAGTTATATCGATTTAACACATCTGGTGCTATTGGTGCATCAAAAACAGTCAAAATTTTATTTTCAGATAAATCAGCATATAATCCATTACGAACCTGTTCCGGTAGAACTTCTCGCTCAAGTTCTTGAGTTAAATCATCAGCAATTTTACCAAGAGTAATTTGTGTTGATTCTCGACTACAAACAGAGTTTGCAGCGAGTGAAAACACCCGTTCTCTTAACATTTGTGGTTCCAAAGGACTAACAACCTCAAAAGTGCAAAAACTGCTTTTGAGAATATAAGCTAATCCCCGCTTCACCCGATAATCTGTAGAATCTCCTTCAAAATCAGTCAGTTGTCGCTCAAGTACACCTTGAGTCTTCCCTACTGCTAATTGAAAATAATTAATTAACTCAATCGCCAACTCCGAAGTTTTCTGATCAATCTTCAGTCTCTTCGGAATAATCTCCTCCCCGTTTTGGCGATGCATCAGTAAGTCTGTCGGTAACATCTGGTGAATTTTGGATTTTAGATTTTGGATTTTGGATTGAATAATTAATTTCTAATTGTTCCGCAGCCTTCAAACTCCTTTCCTTTTCACTCCCATAGACAACCTGTAAATTCCCTTTCTTCTCACTTTCTCCTCCTATCTTCCTCTCCCCTCTTCGCCGCGCCGAAGTCCCTTCTTCACTCGTATCTTCCGCCACAACCTCATATAAAATCGCCTGTTTATTCTCAATATTTCCCTTCCGTAAAATCCTCCCCAATCGCTGAGTATATTCCCTAGCCGAACCCGTTCCCGA
This sequence comes from Nostoc sp. WHI, assembly GCF_015714725.1. Lineage (GTDB taxonomy): Bacteria > Cyanobacteriota > Cyanobacteriia > Cyanobacteriales > Nostocaceae > Nostoc. Next base: position 8,008 of record NZ_WBKM01000098.1, on the reverse strand, counting down.
TAAAATAATTGCAACAGTTGCCGCCGGCACATCAACACCTTCATTCAACACATGAGAAGCAACTAAAGTATTATATTGACCCTCTCGAAACTTTGTTAATATCTCATGCCGTTCCTTGACAGGAGTTTGATGAGTAATTGCCGGAATTAGCAACTCTTGAGAAATCCGGTAAACTGTGGCATTATCCGCAGTGAAAATTAAAGTTCTTGCCGGATAATGTTCTGCCAATAAATTAATTAGAATTCGCAATTTACCATCAGTACCCAAAGCAATATCTTTCGCTTCCCGGTGTGCTAACATAGCTCTACGTCCAGATTGCGATCGCGCACTCATTTGCACGAACATTTGCCAACCTTGCAGACTCCCCAAAGAAATCTTAGATTGCTTTAAAAAGTCATTGCGGGTTTGAATTAACTGATTGTATCTTTCTCGTTCAAGTTGCGATAACTTTACTTTAATTTGGACAATTTGATGTTCTGCTAACGCCTTCCCCGCCAAATCTTCAGCGCGTTTGCGATATACTTCTTGCCCAATGAGAATATTTAAGTCTGCGTGTTTACCATCGGTGCGTTCTGGTGTAGCTGAGAGTCCCAGGCGATAAGGTGCGATCGCATATTCAGCAATCACCCGATTAAAATCTGTCGGTAAATGATGACATTCATCAAACACAATCAATGCATATAGATTCCCCAATGTCTCAGCGTTAATTGCCGCACTATCGTAAGTTGCAACTAAAATAGCCGTTCTATCCCGCGAACCACCCCCCAGCAATCCCACCTCAGCATCGGGGAAAGCCGCTACTAAGTGTGCATACCACTGATGCATTAAATCCAAAGTTGGTACTACAATCAGCGTCGTGCGCGGCGTTGACTGCATCGCCATTTGCGCCAAATAAGTCTTTCCCGCCGCCGTAGGAAGCACAACTACTCCCTGCCTACCCGCCAGTTTCCAAGCCGCTAGCGCCTCATTCTGGTGGGGATATGGTTCCATTTCCAGACTGGGAACCAAATCTACAGGATAAAATTGCTTCGCCTCATCGATAAAATAAACATCTTCCGCTTGTAGTGCTTCTACTAGCGATCGGTATCTAATCGCCGGAATGCGAAATTTTTCAACTCTATCATCCCATGTTGCATAGTCCATCCAACCTTTGCCGCGTGGTGGTGGATGCAAAATTAATGTGCCACGATCAAAATTTAATGTAGGAGTACGAGCCATTTTGGGAATTGGGCATTGAGCAATTCAATTTGGGATTTTAGATTTTGGATTTTAGATTGAAATTTAATCCAAAATCCAAAATCTAAAATCTAAAATTCTTAGTCCCTTGATTACTAATAACGCAAAAAGTGCATGATTCATCCAAATAACTCAGACAAAACCCAACTAGATGCCCTCATTAGTCACGGAATGCCCCATCGGCAAATCAACAATAACCTTGCCGAATCCTACAAAGAGCAGCGACGGAGCTTTCTGGTGAAACGGTTGCAGTTGCAGGCGCAGATTATGCTGGTAGCTGGCTTAACTTTGATTGCTTTTTTTATTTGGGAAAATTCACAGGTAGAAGGCAAGATATACGCCTTTAAAATCGGTCTTGTAGTAGAATTATTCACTCTCATTTGTTGGGGTTTATGTAAAACTTCTATCGGTCGTCGTTATCCTCATTTAATTTTTTTGAGTTTATGTTGGTCTGTAACTTGTGCTGTCCAAATCGATGTAGCTTTCCTGTTTAATAATTTGGAACCTAGAATCAATATTTGGACTTTGATGTTTATCACTCAGGCTACAATTGTTCCAGTCCAATGGGGGATACATTTATTAGCACAAGTTGGGACGATTGTTTGCTATTTAATTTTATATTTATTGTATAGTCCTTCATTAACACATTCATCAGCTTTTTACGTTGAGCAGGGTTTATATTTCTTTTGGACTTGTATAATTTGTGTATTCTCTGTTTATTTATACGAACGCTTGCGAAAAAAAGAATTTTACGCCCGTAAGGCGATGGAAGTAGCGCAGCAAAAATCAGAAATGCTGCTCCTAAATATTCTGCCAGAGATGATTGTAGAACAACTAAAACAACAGCATACAACTATTGCCGATAGCTTTCTCGAAGTTACGGTGCTATTTGCTGATATTGTTGGGTTTACAGAGCTTTCAACTCGGACACCTCCCACAGAATTAGTCGAGTTATTAAATACAATATTTTGTTTGTTCGATCAATTGGCAGAACGTCATGGGGTAGAGAAAATCAAGACGATTGGCGATGCATATATGGCTGTTGCAGGATTGCCAAAAAAGTCTGATAATCCTGCTCCAGCGATCGCTAACATGGCATTGGATATGCAAAATGCTGTAGCTACGTTCAATGAAGAAAATAACCAATCCTTTCGTATCCGCATTGGCATTAGTACAGGGCCAGTTGTGGCAGGGGTGATTGGGCTGAAAAAGTTTGCCTATGACCTCTGGGGAGATACAGTAAATATTGCTAGCAGAATGGAATCACACGGTATAGCAGGTAGTATTCAGGTTTGTGAAGCAAGTTATCAGCTTTTAAAGGATAAATATTTATTGGAAAAACGAGGTTTAATTAAGATTAAAGGTAAAGGCGAAATGATGACTTATCTACTGAAAAAAATAATTATTCAAAACTGATATGTATATACTTTTTGGCAGAGAAACAAAAGTAAAACTCTATAATTAGAGCAACATTGATCGGCTATTGAGTATTTAATAAAATTTAGTTTTACTACTTTAGATAGATTCATGGCAAATAACTGCTTAGGTGTGTATTTTTCCGATCATAATTAGGTGTTGACTGAACGCATTGTCTAGCTAATTTTAGAAATAATCCTTTAGCTAGCAGCATAAAAGGAGAAGCTACATTGAAAGGAAGACTTTCCCTTCTAGCGCCCTATGCTGTAGCATTATTGGTCGTTGGTAGTGCATTGCTACTAACACTATTGCTACAGCCACTACTGGAACCATCTATTTTCCTGCTATTTTTTGCTGCTGTGGCGGTTAGTTCCTGGTATGGTGGCATGAAAATAGGGTTGCTGGCTACTGCTTTATCTACTAAAGATGACAGCCGCGTTCCCATCCTGTTAAGCTCTGCCTTGTTAGAAAACAATCCAAATGATTTTATCAGTTTTGTATTGGATTTAAGCAAATGCCAACAAGAAGAGCAACTGCGGCTAATTATAAATGCTGTACCCGTCCAGATTTCCTATGTTGATGCAGAGCAGCGTTTTCGCTTTAATAACAAAGGATATGAAGATTGGTTTGGGCTTCCGGCTTCGGAAATTTATGGTAAACATATTAAAGAAATTCTGGGAGAATCGGTTTATCAGTCAATTCTTCCTTATATAGAAGCGGTATTATCAGGAGAACAAGTAACTTACGAAACTTCATTACCCCATAAAGATGGTACAAACCATTACTTAAATGTTACTTACGTTCCTCAGTTCGGTGAGCAGAAGAAAGTTAAAGGATTTGTTGCCCTAATCACAGATATTACACTTTACAAATTAGCAGAAGCAACTCTTAAACAAAGCGAGAAACGGTTAAGGACACTCACAGAAAAAGTGCGCGTGATTCCTTGGGAGGTAAATGCTACTACCGGAAATTTTACGTATGTGGGGCCGCAAACTGTTGAGATTCTTGGCTATCCATTGTCAGACTGGTACACCGATAATTTCTGGTCAAAACATATACATCCAGAAGATCGAGAGTGGGCCGTCCAGTATTGCCAAGAATCTTCATTATCACTAAATAATTACGAATTTGAATACAGAATGTTGGCTACTGATGGTAGAGTCGTGTGGCTGTATGACATTGTTACTGTCGTGCGGGATGAGAATGGGCCGCAGCTACTACATGGATTTATAATTGATATTAGCGATCGCAAGCAAGCAGAGCAAGAACGCGAACAATTGCTTGAGCGTGAACAAGCAGCACGCGCCGATGCCGAAACTGCAAACCGGATGAAGGATGAATTTCTCGCCACACTCTCCCACGAACTCCGCACACCCCTAAACGCTATACTGGGCTGGACGCAGCTACTTAGGAGTCGCAAATTTAATGAGACTACTACTGTTCGGGCACTAGAGACAGTCGAGCGTAACACCAGATCCTTGGCGCAATTGATCGAAGATGTTCTAGATGTCTCGCGGATTATCAGGGGTACACTTCATCTAAAAATTCATCGGGTAAAACTTGTACCACTTGTAGAGGCAACAATCGATACTGTGAGTCCAGCAGCCCAGGCCAAGGAAATTCGCATCACGTGTAGATTCGAGCCGGAATTAGGAGTAGTTATAGGCGATAGTAACCGCTTGCAACAAATTGTGTGGAATTTGCTCTCTAACGCCGTCAAGTTTACACCTAAAGGGGGAAGAATTGATGTGCAATTGGATTGCATTGAATCCTACGTGCAAATTCGGGTGAGCGATACAGGAGCAGGAATTGCTGCCGAATACTTACCCTATGTATTTGACCGCTTCTGTCAAGCTGACAGTTCCAGCACCCGATCGCATGGGGGACTTGGATTAGGGTTAGCGATCGTCCGCCACTTGGTAGAATTACACGGTGGCACCGTCTCTGCCGAAAGTCTAGGAATTGGACAGGGGGCGACATTTATTGTCAATCTGCCAATGAAAGCCCTTTATGTAGAGGCTAATACAGCAGAGTTGCTTTCATCTTTCGTAGATGCCCAAGAGTCTAATGATTACCTGCCAAGTCTAGATGGCTTGCGGGTGCTAATTGTTGATGATGAGGCAGACGCGCGTCATTTGCTCACCACGATTCTAGGACAGTATGGTGCCCAAGTCATGGCAGCTGGATCTGTTTGTGAAGCACTGCTTGCACTGCAACAATTTCACCCCCATATATTAGTGAGCGATATTGGTATGCCACAAGAAGATGGCTACACACTAATTCGGAAAGTGAGGACACTGCCAACAGACCAAGGAGGAAAAATTCCAGCAGTGGCGCTGACAGCCTATGCTAAGGCAGAAGACCGCGCCCAAGCACTGCTGGCAGGTTTTCAACTCCACGTCTCTAAGCCAGTGAATCCGACCGAGTTAGCAGCCGTAGTTGCCAATCTTACCGGACGTATTTGATGGAGGCATTTGTCTAAGTCCCGCTACTCTCAATACGGTTCGGTTAATATGTTTGACTCTCGGAGATCCCCCCAACCCCCCTTAAAAAGGGGGGCTTTTTTCTTCCTTTACCCCCTTTTTAAGGGGGTCGCCACAGGCGGGGGGATCTTATCCGAACCGTATTGCCGCTACTCTGGCTCTGCCACCTTCCTTGATTCGCGGCAGAGCCGCAAAGAAGTGCATTTCCAGCCAGAGGCTGGAAACGAGGTTTCAAAGGAGTTTTATTAGGAGGAAGAGAATCAAATCTTCACCACTTTCAAAGTTTTGAGGCTTGTGTCATTGCAACCACTGATAAATCCTCCCATCGCCTGGATTTGTTGCAGATAGTCAAGGACGGGTTTGGTAATGACTTCTCCCGGCATTAACACGGGAATTCCTGGGGGATAGGGACAGACGATTTCGGCACAGATGCGTTTACTAGTTTGTGTCAAAGGTAGTATTTCACTGACAGCAAAAAAGGCTTCACGGGGAGAGAGATGTAAACCATGACTCACTGTACTTACGAGATTCTGCCAGATATGGTTGTTAAGAGTCAAGTTGGTTCGGCGATATTCTGTGGCAAGGGTGGTAAAACTTTGCACTAATTGCTCAATATCGGCTGAGGTGTTGCCCAAACTAATGATAAAGGTGAGATGTTGCAGTGAGGCGAATTCAGCAGTGACAGCAAATTTCTCATCAAGAATTTCATCTGCTTCAAATCCAGTTAAGCCTAAACCAGAAACAGTTACAGTTAGTCGTGTTTTATCTAAAGCCACAAAGCCGGGAGATCCCCCCAACTGAGGCAAAATTGATAATCCAGGAATTCGGCTGATTCTGGTTCTAGCTTCATTAGCAAGTTGCAAAGTCCGAGACATCAGCATCTTGCCGTGGAGTGCCATTTGCTGACGGGCTGCATCTAAAGAAGCTAAAAGTAAATAACTAGGACTGGTAGATTGTACAAGCTGCAAAGCTTTACTGATGCGATCGCAATCTATCCTATTACCTTGGACATGCAGCATTGATGCTTGTGTCATTGCACCAAGTACTTTATGGATGGATTGTACAGTTAAATCAGCACCTGCGGCTAAGGCGGGAGTGGGTAATTCTGGATGAAAGGCGAAGTGCGCGCCGTGTGCCTCATCTACAAGTAGAGGGATATTATATTGATGGGTAATGTTGGCGATCGCACTCAAATCTCCGCAAACGCCGTAATATGTTGGATAAACTGTCAATACTGCTTTGGCGTCTGGATGTTGTTGCAGTGCAGATTGTACAGCGTTAGGCGTGATGCTGTGGGCAATATCTAAAACTGGGTCATATTCAGGATTGAGAAAAATTGGGATTGCACCAGAGAGAATTAAACCAGCGATCGCAGAAGAATGTACATTGCGAGGCAAAATGATTTTATCACCCGTCCCACAGGTAGCGAGAATTGCTGCTTCAACACCGCAGGTAGAACCATTGACAAGAAACCATGTTTGCGAAGCGCCAAATACCTCAGCCGCTAGTTGTTGTGCTTCTTGAATAACGCCTTGAGGTGCAAAGAGATTATCTAAATCTGCTAGTTCTGTTAAATCAGCGCGAAAGATTTTTGTACCAAGTAAATCAGCCAAGGGTTGAGCAATACCCACGCCTCGCTTATGTCCTGGCGTGTAAAAGGGAGCGTGAGGACGTGCTGCATTGGCTTTTAAGGTATCTAATAAGGGTGTTTGATTTTGATTGAGCATTAAAATAATTCGTAATTCGTAATTAAAAAAAACAAACCGTTAATTTGGTCAACAGTTTAAGTAAGGTAGATTGGATAGTACCTGATACAGACGGAATCAGGCTGCGGACAATCTGGGAAACTACCGCTAAAAATCCTTATCCACGTTTGATTACTGCATTTCTGAAGTTAAATGAAAAAAGTTAAACTTCTGGATATTATTGCTACACTTAAGCCGATTCCAATTGAGAGATTACAACTGCTGGAAGAAGATTATAGTTTTATCAAAAGTTTACCCAGTGGACAAGTTGGGACAATTGTAGAAGTATATGAGCAAGAAGAGGAAGATCATTATTTAGTCGAGTTTGCTGATACCCAAGGCTATGAATATGCAATGGCGACTCTGAGAGCAGATGAAATCTTGGTTTTACATTATGATTTGGCGATCGCCTAAATTTTTACTTTAGGATTTATATCTGAATTAAAGTGCGATCGCATTCATTATCCGCCTAATTTACAATTATTTATCATAATAAAATCAATAAAAGCTCAATTTCCCATTCATTGTTCTCTCGTTCTCTCGTTCTCTCGTTCTCTCGTTCTCTCGTTCCCATGCTCTGCATGGGAATGGCTGATTAGGGGCTGCTGCCTCCAGTTAGACATTGAGCCAGAGACTCAATGAAGGCATTCCCAGGCGGAGCCTGGGAACGAGGAAAGCCTTATCAAGTTAGGTTTTTAGGACTTGTGTGTACACCGTAGGCTCGCAGGCGGGGTGGGGTTCTGCGGGTTTAATAAGTAATCAAACGAAACGGACATGATATAATTCCTTACTTTAATTAAAGAAGAAATAAAATATCTATCTTGGCAACTTGTAATAATATGTGTTCTGGACGAAAGGACTTGTGTTCTGGACGAAAGAACTTGTGTTCTGGACGAAAGGACTTGTGTTCTGGACGAAAGGACTTGTGTTCTGGACGAAAGGACTTGTGTTCTGGACGAAAGGACTTGTGTTCTGGACGAAAGGACTTGTGTTCTGGACGAAAGGACTTGTGTTCTGAACGAAAGGACTTGTGTTCTGAACGAAAAGGCTTGTGTTCTGGACAAAAAGACTTGTGTTCTGAACGAAAGGACTTGTGTGTACACCGTAGGCTCTTCGAGAGGGGACTAT
>NZ_WBKM01000083.1 GCF_015714725.1 Nostoc sp. WHI | reverse complement strand
GGGAGCAGGGAGCAGGGAGCAGGGAGCAGGGGAGCAGGGAGCAGGGGAAGATGAGGGAGACAAAGAAAATAACTATGCCCAATAGACAGACCTCTTGCATAAATAATTTTTTGTCTCACGCAAAGGCGCAAAGGCGCAAAGAAAAAAGCGAAAAGAAGGACTTTTGCAAGAGGTCTAATGACCAATGCCCAATGCCCAATGCCCAATGACCAATGCCCAATGCCCAATATATGAAACGTGTTTTTTTTATACCTATATTTTTCTGCTTAAGTTTATTGACTGGATGTTTTGGCTACCCTCGACTTTTGAGTTATCCCTTTGATTCGGGGGGGCGCAGTCTCAATAGTTTAGCGTCAGAATTAAACCCCCAAATTTCTGGGAGATACATTGTTTTTATTACTGACCGCCGAGGTAGCCAAGATGTTTATATGTTTGATACGGTGACTCGTGATTTGGTTGATTTGCCAGGTTTAAATTCCTTTGATGCGATCGCAACTCATCCTAGCGTTTCACAAGATGGTCGTTATATTGTGTTTGGTGCTAGCCGTCAGGGGCGATCGGCTATTTTTCTCTACGACCGGGATACACGCCAATCACGGAATTTGACTGCTAACCTGCAATCGGAAGTCCGCAATCCTACAATTAGCGCTGATGGTCGTAGGATTGCCTTTGAGTCTAGTAATAATGGGCAGTGGGATATTTTAGTATATGACCGGAATGGACAGCCGTTGAATATACCTCAAGAACCGCGTTAAACAATGGGGAGTGGAGAGTAGAGAATTTTCTTCTACCACTCCCTATTCCCTATTCCCTATTCCCTTCTACTTGTTGCACAGATTCAATGAGCGATCGCACTTGTTCCGTCCCTTCTGAAGGTTCAAATGATAAGGGAAACTTACCCCGAAGGATCATCCGCAAACCGAGGGGTGCAAGACTGAGTAATCCTTTTAAATCCCGAAAATAATTACCGACAACTTGTAACCCAAATTGACGTTCATCAATCCAACCACCTTCTTTAACCAAATCTACCAATACTTTCCGGTGGCGAATTGAGCGACTGTCGCTGGCTTGTTTTTGGGTGAGAATTTCTTGTTTAATTTTGGTGATTTGTTCTAATGGTGCAACTTCCATTGGACAAACTGAATCGCAATAAAGACAACGGGTGCAACCCCATACGCCTTTAGTACCTTCGCTGTAGCTTTCTAAACGATTTTGGGTATCACTATCGCGGGAGTCTGCTACCATCCGGTAAGCTTTGGCAAGGGCATGGGGGCCTACAAAATCTGGATTAACTTCACGAGCGTTGCATTCAGAGTAACAAGCACCGCACATAATACAGTTGCCAGTTTGATCGAGGCGCGATCGCTCTTGTGGTGTTTGCAAAAACTCTCTTTCTGGTACTTGTCGGGCTGCTGTACTTACATAAGGAGCAACTGCCTCTAGATTGTTCCAAAAACTGCTCATATCGACGATCAAATCCTTAATGACAGGCATATTGCCAAGAGGTGCGATCGTGATTTCGCCAATGGCATTTACTTTACTTTGGGATGATATTTGTTGTAATCTGGCAAGTTCGCTACCAACATTTTCCTTACAAGCTAAAGCCGAACGCCCATTGATTCGTATAGCACAGCTACCACAAATAGTATTGCGGCAATTTTTGCGAAATGCTAAAGTTCCATCTTGCTTCCACTTAATATGATTGAGGCAATCCAGGATTGTATTACCTGGCTCTGCCTCTACAAGATAGGTTTGCACAACAGGGGAGGAATTTTGTTGCTGTCGAATGATCTTAAAAATAACTTCCATACACTAACCAAAATTTTAAAATTACTTCACCAGCCTCAACAATCATCAGTACAAGGCAGGTAGTTGCGAAAAGCCCTTAATTCAAGCCTGGTGTTAATAGGCTGATGATGAAAGAGCGACTGATTCTAATTTAAGGATAACCATTAAAATTTTGGTTATAGCAGCGCTGTGGGCAAGATTTGTGTCAAATTCTGAGCTAAAACGCCAAAAATGCAATCACAGCTTTGCATTGAGTTTACCTGTTTGGGAATGTAAAGGAAAGAAGGTTTGTTTTCAGAGGGATTTACGTTTATCTCCGACTTAAGGATAATATTCAAATTAAATGCATATCAGGTTAGCAACATGTCTTAATGTCAACTTGAATCAGAGTAACTGGTTCTCAAAATCCGGCAAGCGGTAGCGAAGGCGGAATTTTTTGATTATATAGAAGTGTAAAAGCACATATTCAATATATAGTAGTGGCAATCAAGCGCTAGGCATACGTTAAGAGATTTATTTATTCTTCCCATAGACAGACGTGTAAAATCTTTTGACCGCTTTTAAGCTTAGGGTAATAAACCGAGAGAAAATCATCACCACTTTCAAATAAAAGTTATTGTACCGGGAAACCCGGATGCTTGATACTTTTTGCTTTTGCCTCCTCTCAATCAAGAAAATCTGGGATTTAACTCATTGGTGAAAACGGCTCGTCTAAATTAGATAAATTTTTATAAAATCTCCAGGGCAATATTCACGCTTTCAATAAAGGGTTAGGAAAATCCTCACTGCTTTTTACTTGCTTGAGTCCAAGAATTTAAATAAAAATTTACCAGAAACTTTAATTCAAAATTAAACAACAATTTTGCTATTATTAGTCCATGCTAGTATTTAATATAAAATTACGAAGTTACAAAAGCAGAATCAATAGCCGTATCAGCGCGGCTACTACTGCTTTGTTTATTCGTAATGTAGAGACAAGAAAATTCACGTCTCTACTGGCAGGACAAAAGGGCATAAGCCCGTAGGACTCTATTGAAGTACTATGCTGTCCTAAGCTTGAGAGGAGGAGTAGAGAAAACTCTACTTGCTCATTAGCAAGAAAGGCAAGCACTGGCAGTGGAAAGCCTGCAATTTATTGGGTCTACGACTTATTTGTAGTAGAACCAACTCAATTTGTAAAGGTGGCTGAAAGTTACACCGCTACAATAGCGCCAAAAGAGAAAATAATTTTATTTCTAATGGCGAATAATGCTTAAAAGTGCCGTAAAATCAGCAAAATTAATTTCTGTGGCAACTATGACCGCTAACTGGTTGTGGACAACCATAATAGAAGTGCTTTTGGCTCCTAGCAGCAGGAATTAACGGGTAACACTAGAGTCCTAAGTAGCTCTATGCAAATGCTAAAAAGCCAAATGCTGGCATGAGACTACATCGTTTATCAATTTGGAGAGTAAGGAAAATTTGAGCATAATGACTGAAACTGCAACCGCGCCATTAACTGGAAAAACACTACTTGCTAAAGTAAAAGAACTTTCCACGTTACCACGCCGAGAAAGAGCCAAGCAGTGCGGCTATTACACTGTTACTAAGAATAACCAGGTTCGTGTCAATCTCACCGATTTTTATGACGCTTTGCTATCGGCTAGAGGAATTCCTTTAAGTCCAGAAGCACCTAAAGATGGTCGTGGTCGTGAACCGACATATCGGGTTAGTGTTCATCAAAATGGTCAGATTGTAATTGGTGCCACATATACCAAAGCAATGGGCTTAAAGCCTGGAGATGAGTTTGAAATTAGGCTGGGATACAAGCATATTCATCTGATTCAACTCGGCGAAAGTGATAAAAAACTAACCTTACCAGATTTAGACGACGAAGAATCGGACGAAGATTTGGACGAGGAAGAGTAAATTTGCTGATGGTAGGGATAAGTTTCAGGTGATGATAACTTATCCTTACCTCGACAGCAAGCTGGTAGCTCTATTTAAAAAATATTGTCCCAGGTAAAAAATACGATTAGACCCCTTGCAAAAGTTACCAAATTTAGTAGAGTCTTGATTAATCAGCAAGAAATCTATAATGCAAGAAGTCTATCGTGTTTTTTTGTTTATTTTGATAACTTTCTTTGAGCCTTCGATCAACACCTTACTGGCGTTTATGAAAAATGCACCAGCACTTGTTATAGTGATGGCATTTTTTATTTTCTGGATAGTTTGCTGGTTGCCGATCGCAACAGTATCAGCAATACTGCTCAATTGGCAACCCACTAAACCTTTGCAGCCAGAGCAAAAGATGCCGTTATTGGTGTCACTCTACCTATTAGCTCCCCTGATTCTTTGGGGAGTTAGTTGGTTGACGAATAAATCTTTTTCAGATTACGGCTTGGTTGGCAATCTTTCAACTCTTGGTTCCTTAGCACTAGGTTTCGGTTTGGGAGTGGTGAGCCTAGCTATTGTATTTAGTGGGCAATTCGGCTTAGGTTGGTGCTCTTTTGAAAAAACGAATTTCAAGTTATTATTACCCATCTTGCTACCGATTTTCTTGATAGCGTTGTTAGTTGGGGGGATAGAAGAGTTAGTTTTTCGCGGTTTCCTATTCACTGAATTAGCACAGGATTATCCAGTTTGGATAGCAGCAGCAAGTTCTAGCTTGATTTTTGCCTTGCTACACCTGGTTTGGGAGCAACGCGAAACGGCACCCCAACTTCCTGGATTGTGGTTCATGGGAATGGTGCTAGTGTTGGCACGCTTTGCCGATTCCGGTAATTTGGGTTTAGCTTGGGGATTGCACGCGGGATGGATATGGGCGATCGCTACGATAGATACAGCAGAACTAATTACTTACACAGGTAAAGTCTCTGACTGGTTCACAGGTAAGAACAAAAAGCCCCTAGCTGGCTTGGCGGGAGTCATTTGTGTGCTGGGAACTGGAGTGATTATCTGGTTTTTCTCTAGGTATTCTTGATTTCGCGTTAATGGAGCGATCAATGTTTTACGAGGCTGGGGAAGCCGTACACAATTAAGATATAACTTGAGCAGAAGTCTATGGCATACAGTGATTTTACTCTCCTTAAAGTCAGAGATGCATTTGGCTTAACTTTGGAAGAGACACGTAATCTGTTTCTGACTGTAGGCGCGGTGCAGCCATCTGACTTACTGAAGCGGTTGCTGGATGAGAACCTAACTTTAGCAACTTCCATCAACAGCGAAAAAGCCCGTTCTGAGTTTTTAATCGCTCCTATTCTGTCTGAGGTAAGGCGACAGTTAGATTATAAAATTAGCTTATTTTCAGGTACGGAGTTCAATGTTGATCCTGCTCAAGGCCTCTCAGGTTTTTGTGACTTTATCCTCAGTGCATCTCGTGAACAGTATTTTATCAGCGCTCCAGTAGTCACTGTTATAGAGGCCAAAAATGAGAATATCATCGCCGGATTGGGGCAATGTACAGCCACAATGATTGCTGCTCAGATATTCAATCAAAGGGCAGGGAATGAGATTCCAGTCATCTATGGGGCAGTCACAAGTGGAACCGCTTGGAAATTCTTAACTTTAGAACAGAATACTGTTTGCATTGACCCAGTAGAATACCATGTTAATTCCGTCGATAAGATTCTGGGAATTATATTGCAGACCTTTGAGAGTTCCTTGTCTAAAACTTGAGTTTGGACAAAGCTATGATCTCCTGCTAAAAATGGCTGCTTCTCTGTCTCTACCTTCTTCAACATCAGTATCTATTGACTTTACGGCAGTCAGTGTCATTACTGACTGCTTTTCTCTAGCTCTTTAGTCCAAACTCCAGATGTACACCACTATCTGGAAAATCTATTTTCATGATGATTTTTCACCACTTAGAGGATGTTTGAAAAGTCATGATTGATGTATCAAATATTTTTTACCCCACCCTAACCCTCCCCTTATAAAGGGGAGGGAACCGGATTTTCTTATTTCCCCCCTTTATAAGGGGGGACTAAGGGAGGTAATAATTCGATAAAAATTACAACATACCACTTTTCAAACAACCACTTAGAGCTTTGTCTACTTTTCAATTACTGGAAACTGAAATTCAACAAGTTATAAAAACACAAGGTTGGTGTTCCTAATAGAGATGCAAAATTTTGCATCTCCAAAAGATATTTGGATGAAGTCATTACAAGGTATATGTAAAATCTTCCACAAGCATACCAGGAACTAAACTACCTCCTAGTTGACGGCTTTCATAGGTTCCTACTTCGGGAATAAACTCCTGAAAAGTGGTCAAATCTACTAAGTTTTCTCCCCAAAAGCGATAGAGACTTTCATCAAAACGCAAGTTTTCAATAGGTGCGATAATTTCTCCATTTTCTACCCAAAAACAAGCATAACGGGTCATGCCTGTGATTCTACCAGTTTGGCGATCGCTCCAATTCAAGTAATGCAGATTTGATAAATATAATCCTGTATCTAAACTCGGAAGAATCTGCTCAAATACTAAATTCCCCGGACTCACTTCTGGCGCTCGTAAAGTCTCTGAACTATTAGCGCCGTTGGCAGTTTTTTGATATTCTTTAGCAGTCCGAGAATTCACCAGAGTATTTATCAAATCTCCTTTTTCTATTATAGGTATCTCTGGTGCTGCTATTTCTCCCAATTCATTAAATCGCGGTACTAATCCCCGTTGAAAGTTTTCTTTCAAACTAAATGCGGTTGAAAGTTGTTTTTCTTCACGCCATAGAGCAGCTAAAGCACTGTTTCCTTGTTGGATATCAGCTTCGCTTAGAGATCCCCAAGAAAGCATTATTAATAAATCTGCAACAGCAGCAGGTGCAAAATAAGTTTTGTACTGCCCCCGTGGCAATTCTTTAGCTGGGTGAGAAAGCAGTTCTAGCTGATTTTTGGCTTCGCTGATTTTGGCTACATAAGCAGATTTATCCCAATCACTTCCTGCAAATGTGCCTTTAACTGCTTGTCCAGAGGTGGTAAATAGAGAATAATCTAAGGTAAAAGAATCAGTAGCAAACCAGTGTTTCTGTCCGTTGGAATCACCGTAAGCTTTAATTACCACACCTCCAGCGTAGATGCCAGTAAAATCCAATTCAGTAACTAGTTCTAGCACATTGGGTACTACTGCTTCCGCCGCCAATAATTTCCCAGAATGTACTTCCCGGCTAGTATTAGTTCCTGATGGTAAAACTAGATAGGGATCAATAGGTAATAGAATAAGTTCTTCACGTAGTTCCTGCAAAGCAGCATACGTTAACTGCCAATCTACGTCCCAATTTCCAGTAAAGGGAAACTGCTGAATACTGCTGCGTTGGTCTGCCATCAAAGTTAGTTCGATCCAACCATCCGCAACACAACCGGTTTGTCGAACTTTCGCATGATTGAAACGAGTAAATTGACTTCTTTCACTGCTTAGTCTCACAGTGAATTGTTCATTTTCTGCTTTTTTGATCAGCAGGGTTTCAATCAGTCGATTAAAGCTGACTTCTAACGTAGATAATTCCTCAATTTTCATGGATATTAAATATTAATAGGGAAATAAAGAGAGGGGGAGGAAAAGTTAGGAGTTAGGAGTTAGGAGTTATAAGTTAAAGAATTTTTTAATTTTAAACTCCTAACTCTTGTATTTGCACTTTTTCAAGTTCCTCCACCAAAAACTTCGACATTAGCAAATACACAAACAGGTGAACCATGTCCTACCCAAATAGCCTGATTTGGTTCTCCTTTGCCACAATAAGGAGTACCATACATTTGCCAGTTGTCAGCATCTCCTACTTGAATTAAACTGTGCCAAAACTCCGGTGTTGTGGCGCGATAGTTGGGATTACGGAGGGTTTTGGTGAATTTGCCGTTTTCAATTAATTTTGCGTACTCGCAACCAAATTGAAATTTATAGCGGCGATCGTCAATTGACCAAGATCGGTTAGATTCCATATAAACGCCGTGTTCTATCCCAGCAATAATGTCTTCAAAGGTAGCGTTTAGAGGTTCTAAATTTAAGTTTGCCATGCGATCAATTGCTGGTCGATTCCAGGAGGAAGCACGGGCACAGGCTACTCCGGCTACACCTGCTCTTGCTTGACTCTCCAGACTACCTAAACCGCGTTGTAGTACACCTTCTTTAACCAAATACTCCCGTGTTGCTACAGCCCCCGTATCATCAAAGGCATAGCTGGCATATTCACCAGGTACGGTAGGGTCAAAGGTAATGTTCATCAGTGGCGAACCATATACTAGGTTACCAAAATCACTTTTGTTAACAAAGCTGCCCCCAGCATAGTTACGCTCATCTCCCAAAATTCGGTCAATTTCTAGGGGATGTCCGACACTTTCATGGATTTGCAGCATCATTTGATCTGGGGCTAAAACTAAATTGGTACGGCTGGTTGGGCATTCCTCTGCTGTCAGTAGTTCTACTGCTTGTTTGCCAATTTGCCGCACCCGATGCCATAAATCTTCTTGTTTTAAAAGTTCTAGTCCGCCTTGGTAACAGTTTGCCTGCGAGCCGTTGTTGCTACGCTGCTGTACAATTACCCCATCTTGGGCAGTGGCTCCATAATTAGTGCCTATAGATAGTATTTTTTGATAGACTTCTGAGCCATTGCTGCTGACAAACCAAGATTCTCTGTCGGTTGTGCTAGCACTGGCTATGGTTTGCACAATCTTGTCGTCAACTTTCAGTGTTTGGCAAATGCGAACCAGTAAATCGTTGAGTTCTCCCGGACTCAGAGCATCCAATGGCTCAAGGAATGGAGATATATATTCACCAACGACTTTAGGGCGCTCACTTTCACCGAAGGGATGTATCCACCATTCACTGGCTGCTAGTGCCTGGTTATAGGCTGTTTGAGCAGCAGCTTGCAGGGAAGACAATTCTAGAGAGTTAGTAGCTGCATAACCCAGACAGCCGTTAACCAAAACTTCCAGCATGGCTCCTACAGTAAAGGATTTGCCATTTAATTGGGGTAAACCGTCACGGACTGAACGGGTAGTAGAAGTTTCCTTTACGGCTCTAATACCAATCCAATCAGCAGGAATATCGAAACTAGCGATCGCTTTTTTTAGTTCAGTCCACATAATTCAATTCAAAATTCAAATTTTATACCAAATAACTGTCAGAATGTTTTTCTACAATAATTTTAATTTGTTTCATTACTAGGGCATTTAGCAAGGGACATTTAAGATGATTTTGATGGAGCCTGCAATATATTTAATTGTAATAAACTTATAGCGTAGGCGTAGCCCGTCGTAGACATCGCAGTTATTAAACCCTCATTTTTGTCACTACGAAATAACTCAGATATACTATGTTAAAATTGCTCCGCCCATTAACCGCTCATACCGATACTTCAATTCTTCTTTCATCAAATACCAGCGCTCTAAAGTTGCATCCATCTCGATAATTTTTTCTGCTGCTTGCCGCGCTAAAAGTAAAACTTCTTCATCCTCAACTAAACTCGCTAAGGTAAAATCTGGCACTCCTGATTGGCGAGTCCCCAATACTTGCCCAGGCCCGCGAAAACGCATATCCATTTCGGAAATGAAAAAGCCATCCTGAGACTGTTCCAACACCTTCAGCCGTTGTTGAGCATCAGGACTTCTGGAACTACTCATCAACAAACAGTAGGATTGAGCCGCCCCACGACCAACACGCCCTCGCAGTTGATGCAGTTGCGATAAGCCAAATCGTTCCGCATTTTCAATGAGCATTACTGTGGCATTAGGTACGTCTACACCAACCTCAACAACAGTAGTAGAAACTAATACCTGTGTTTGGTTATCACGAAATTTGGTAATCGCTTCATCCTTATCGGCTGAACTCATCCGACCGTGGAGCAGCCCCACTTGAAAGTCGGGAAAAACGCTTTCCTGTAGCTTTTGATGCTCCTCTACAGCCGATCGCAAATCCAGTTTTTCTGATTCTTCCACCAAAGGCAAAACTACATAAACTTGTCTACCTTGGGCAATTTCTCGGCGGATAAGGTCGTAAGCATGGTTGCGTTGCTGACCTGACAATACTGTTGTTTGAATCTTTTGCCGTCCTGGTGGTAACTCATCAATCTGGCTCACATCCAAATCCCCGTGTATTGTTAGTGCTAAGGTTCGGGGAATGGGGGTAGCTGTCATCGTTAATACATGAGGTTGTTCGCCTTTTTGTTGCAAACGCGCCCGTTGTTCTACTCCAAAGCGATGCTGTTCATCAATTACCACTAATCCCAGTTGTCGGAAGTTTACAGGGTCTTGAATCAAGGCATGAGTTCCGACTAACAGAGGTAATTCACCAGTTTCTAACTGAGAATGTATTTGTCTTCTTTTGGCAACTTTAGTGGAACCTGTCAGTAATTCCACGGGTAAATGCAGTAGGTTAAACCAACTAACTAACTTGCGGTAATGTTGTTCTGCCAAAACTTCTGTAGGAGCCATCAGCGCCGCTTGGTAGCCGGATTGAATTGCTGCGAGGATAGCTAGCACGGCTACGACCGTTTTACCAGAACCGACATCGCCTTGTACTAAACGATTCATTGGCACGGGTTTCTGTAAGTCGTTGAGAATGTCGTTGAGGACTCGTTGCTGTGCCCCAGTAAGTTTAAAAGGCAGTATTTCGTGGAATTTCTCTACAAGTTGGCCTCGTGGCACAAGGATTGCGCTGGTTTGAATCGCCCTTGCTTGCTGCTGACGTTGTAGTAAACCAAGTTGCAGGTAGAAAAATTCATCAAAAACTAGGCGACGACGGGCGACTTGCAGTGCGGCACTATCGCTGGGAAAGTGGATATTAGCGATCGCATCTTTCAATTCCATTAAACCATACTTCTTTCGCAAACCACTTGGCAGGGGGTCTTTCATCTGAGCCGCAGCCGGTAAAGCTGCAATTACCGCCTGTCGCACTGTATTCGCCACCACGCCCTCAGTCAATCCATAAATTGGCACTACCCGCCCAATATTCAGCGATTCAATTGAATCTCCTGGATTTGCCAAAACCTCTAGTTCGGGATTATCCAGTGTCAGTCCATATTTACTTTCTTTCACCAACCCACACGCCGCCAGAATACTACCTACTGGATAACGGCGTTTTAAGCTTTCTTGCCAAGCGCGACTGCTAAAGCGCGTACCTGCGTAAAAACGACCAATTTTGATTTGACCACTGTTATCTTTTACTATCAGTTCTAAAATTGATAATTTCTGATTTTTGGGGCTAGTAAAGCAGTTGCAACGCTTCACTGTAGCCACTATTGTCACCGTTTCACCCGCCTGTAACTCGCGGATATTCACCTGACGCGCATAATCAATGTGATCACGGGGATAGTAAAAAAGCAAGTCGCGGACGGTGTGTAAACCAAGCCGTGCCAAATTATCAGCTTTTTTGAAGCCTATTTCTGGTAAATCACTGAGTTTTTGCTCAATTTTCGGTGCAAGCCTCAGACTCACCTCAGTGATAATTTTAGATTTTGGATTTTGGATTTTGGATTGATTAATTCCCCCCTGCTCCCCTGCTCCCCTGC
>NZ_WBKM01000055.1 GCF_015714725.1 Nostoc sp. WHI | reverse complement strand
TGCAATTGAGAGTTTAATCCGCCAAGTTGTCAATTTAAGAATCAAAGGAAACAGTAAATTTTGGTTGAAAGACAATGCAGAAATTATATTACATCTGCGCTGTCAATGGATAGCTGGAAGTTGGGATAATTTTTGTATTTCTATCTTTAATTCCTTTATTAAACCTCAAACTGCTTGATTAATTTTATACTTGCGTTCTCATCTTTAGCTATTGGTTGCTGTAATTGATACTAAATATCAAAGGCTTGTTACAGATATTTTGGGAAATAATCGTCAAATGACTTACTAGCAATCTTTTTGAGATATCTCATCAAGATGAATTCTCCTGCGAATCAATATTTTATTTGTAAATAAAATCACTCCGTACTTGAATATAATTTTTAGCGATCGCACTTTTTTTGTCCGACCTCACAAAATCGCATTGCTCCCGCATTAGGTTGCAATACCAATACAGGTGATGGACTGCTGATGGCAGTGGAAGCTGGTGGGGAACTTTCTAGTATGGAAGCTTCTAATCACTATGCCATTTCAACGGCTTTCAATGCCACTGTAACTAGGGGTGTTCCTTTCGGTTGGGCTAGTTATACCGATGAAGCAGGCAATGATCTTGGTGGCTATATCAATGGTCGTCGTGATGCATCTTTCCTTCCTAATGCCCTCCTGAAAGGCCCCGTTTATGCTCGTTTAGATCGAGCTACACCGGAAGTTAAAGAAGTGATTGAAAAGTCTCATTTCATCGCTTTTCTACCCTATACAAAAGCTGGTATTGACCCCTATACAGAACGAGTGCCTGTGACACTTATTTTAGAGGGTACAGTCCGTGGTACAGGTGGAATCCGTTTGACCGATGATAGTTGCGGTACAAAGGTTCCTGGACTCTACGCCGCCGGTGATGCTGCATCGCGGGAGTTTTTAGCCGGTTTAGCTTCTGGGGGTGGTGGCCCCAATGCAGCTTGGGCAATCTCCACAGGGCAATGGGCTGGAGTTGGGGCAGCCGACTTTGCCAAGAGTCTGGGCGCTCATGCAAATGAACGGGTTGCGCGTCCTGCTGGTCAAGTGGGATTGCGATCGCCTTTGGCGGGGCGTAGCCCATCGCCATCCTCTCCCACTTCTGAAACATTCGATAGTGAGGCGATCGTGCGCGGTGTACAAGCCCAGATGTTCCCGTTGGAGAAGAATTACTTGCGTTCTGAGCAGGGACTTTTGGATTCTCTCGCCAAATTAGAAACGCTGTGGCAGCAAGTACAAGGGAACCCGAAACAAGATACAGTGCGTGATGTGGAATTTTCTCGTCGAGCGGCTGCTTTGACTGCTGTAGCACGATGGGCATATTTTAGCGCGTTACATCGCAAGGAAACGCGCAGCGAACATATTCGTGTAGACTATCCCGAAACCGATCCAAATCAGCGTTATTACCAAGCGACAGGCGGCTTAGATAAGCTTTGGGTGAGGCGTGATTGGATTACGGATGCGATCGCTACACCACCAGTACAAACCACTCAAACCACACCTACTGTATCAAAGTTGTAACAGGAGCAGGATCATGATTGAGCTTGTCAGCCATAAACTCTGTATCAATTGCAATTTGTGCGTCCAAGTTTGTCCTACCAATGTCTTTGACTCCGTACCTAACCAACCACCTGCGATCGCCCGCAAGGAAGACTGTCAAACTTGTTTTATATGTGAGGCATATTGCCCTGCGGATGCGCTCTATGTTGCACCGCAATCTCATACCGATATTGAAGTCAATGAGGATGATTTAATTGAAAGTGACATCATGGGTGAATATCGTCGCCTTTTGGGTTGGGGATATGGCAGAAAAAACAATAGTGAATTGGATACGGCTCATAAACTGCGCCAACTACCGCGTCCTTATCAAAGTTAATTTGGACTCTCTAAAGCACTTTTTGACGTAGTTCTGGAAATACTTTGGAGACTTTATTCAAAAGATAATCGCCATAAGTCCCATCAAATTCGTGAACACTGGCTTTATCCCAGCGATCGCTTTGATCATCATTCACTACTACATCCTTCAATTCAATGGGTTTGACTTCAACGTTGAAATTGGGATCAAAGAAGAATGGAAATGACAGGCGATTACTTGTTGATAGGTTCTGAACACGGTGGGGTGTTGAACGATACAGTCCTCGTGTCATGCGATCGAGCATATCCCCAATGTTGCATATAAACGAGCCAGGTATAGGAGGTGCATCTATCCAACCAGACTTTGATTTGATTTGTAATCCACCGACATTATCTTGTTTAAGTATAGTTAATACTCCATAATCTGTATGTTCGCCAACGCCCCATTTAGATTTAGATAATGATGAATTAGGAGGGTAATTGAAAATCCGAAATAATATCAATGGGTCTTTTGTATAACGGTCTGCAAAATATGATTCTTTTAGTCCCAAACTAAGAGCAATACCAGCCATTAGGATATGTCCGAGTTTGGTCATTGAGTCTATATAATCTAGTACTGTTTCCTTAAAATGGGGAATGTCGGATGCAAAAAGATTGCGACCGTGCATTGGTACACCAGCTTTCACCAGTGGGTGGTTTTCTTCTAGTTCTGCACCGAAGTAAATACCTTCTTTTAAGTCTGGTTTACCTGATGTTAACTCGTTCCCCACGGGGAAATATCCTCGCCATGCTCTACCACCAAGAGCCATAGGAATCTTCAGTTTAGTTTCTATATTCTGCGCGAAAAATTGTTGACTGAGATATTCTAATTGCTCTTGTAGTTGTTCATCAACTCCATGTCCAACGATATAAAAGAAACCGTAATCATGGAGAGCTTGTCTAATTTGGTCTGCAATTATATCAGAATAGTTGCTAGTTTGAGAAACCAGCACACTAATATCAATGACGGGAACTTGTGAAAACTCTTTGTCTACGACTTGTAAGATTGTCATGCTCAGGTTCTCCTAGTTGTGCGTGGACTAATAACTAGACTACACAGAAAATTATATCGATAACCATAATGTTGGTTATGGCGATCGCTAGCCTTAGTCAAGTATTTAGACAAAGAGTAGAAATTTGTAAATTTTATTTAAATCCGGTAATTTGATGCAAATACCGTAGTATTATCTAAATAATTCTCATTCTTTCTGCAAACAACAATAATTTACTGAACAAGGAGTAATTTATTGTCTAATATCAAGTAAGTAAAAATCTTGTTAATTTAAGAACAAACATAATTCATAAATATGCGGTATAATCAACTGGGTAATAGTGACCTAAAAATTTCCGAAATTTGCCTTGGCACAATGACCTATGGGCAGCAAAATACTATAGAAGAAGCCCATCAGCAGTTAGATTATGCGATTAAACAGGGAATTAACTTTATTGATGCGGCTGAGATATACCCAGTACCAGCCAGTGCCGAAACCTATGGCTTAACCGAAACTTACATTGGAGAATGGTTAAAACATCAGCAACGAGATCAAGTAATAGTTGCTACTAAAATTGCAGGGCCTGGTCGCGGCTTTAAATGGTTACGTGATGGAGCGGAAGCCCTTGATCGGGATAATATCAAACAAGCTGTAGATGATAGTCTGAAAAGATTGCAGACAGACTATATTGATTTATATCAAATCCATTGGCCGGATCGTTATGTACCGCGTTTTGGGCAAACAGTTTTCGACTCAGATAAGGTAGGGGAAACAGTTCCTATCACTGAACAACTAGAAGTTTTTGCTGATGTCATTAATGCAGGTAAAATTCGCTATATCGGCTTAAGTAATGAAACTCCTTGGGGTGTTGCACAATTTAGTCAAGCAGCTAAACAATTAGGATTACCTAAAGTCGTCTCGATTCAAAATGCCTATAATTTACTCAATCGAGTTTTTGATGGCGCACTTGCAGAAGCAGTTTATTACGAAAACGTTCCTTTACTAGCTTACAGCCCTTTAGGATTTGGCTATTTAACTGGTAAATACCTCAACGGAAAACCAGAGAAAGCAAGAGTTACTTTGTTTGAAAACTTTGGTCAGCGATATTTAAAACCAAATGTTAGCCAAGCAGTAGCAGCTTATGTAGAAATTGCTAAACGTTATCAACTAAGTCCTGCACAATTAGCGATCGCATTCGTGCGAAGTCGTTGGTTTGTTGCTAGTACAATTATTGGTGCTACTACACTAGAACAACTCAAAGAGAATATAGAAAGCATCAATGTAGTTCTTGATAAAGATATTTTGGCTGAATTAGATTCAGTTCATACTCAATATCCGAATCCAGCACCATAAGAGAAGAGTGCTGAGTGCTGAGTTTTGAGTGCAGAAAAGTAGGTTGGGTTAAGCGCAGCGCAACCCAACAAAGCAACACAAATTTTGGGTTTGAAAACAGTCTCTAGCCCAATACGGTTCAGTTAAGGTGCATAGTCCTTAAAGATCCTCCTTAGTCCCCCTTAAAAAGGGGGAAATAGAGCCATTCTTAGTCCCCCTTTTTAAGGGGGGTTGGGGGGATCAAATCTTATCCGAACCGTATTGCTCTTTAGCTCTTAATCCCTAATCCCTTATTTACAAAATTCATGATAGCAACTTAAAATTATGACGATCGCAACAGCATCAGTTGACCAAAATACTATTCGTCGCCGTGGTACTGGTTTAAGAGCTTATAATCCTGACAAGGTATTCAAAGGTTATACACTTTTTACACCACTTACAGGTAATGGAAAAGTATATCTTCTGAATCTAGAAGGAGAAATAGTACATCAATGGAATCTGCCATATTCACCGGGTTTATATGGTTATCTTTTACCCAACGGCAACCTTTTTTATAATGGTAAAACGCTAGATATTCCGCCACATTTTCCTTTATGGGCTGCCTTTAAAGGTGGGGTTGTCTTAGAAGCAGATCCCAAGAGCAATATTATTTGGGAGTATAAGCATCCATACCATCATCATGATGGGCGCAGATTACGCAACGGCAACACGATTTTATTAGCCATTGAAAAGATACCTCAGTCTTTGATTCCCCGGATTAAAGGCGGTGTACCGGAAACGGAAGCAGATGGTAATATCTATGCTGATGTGCTTTACGAAGTTACTCCTGGGGGTGAGATTGTTTGGACTTGGCACGCCCACGAACATCTAAATCCAGATATTTTTACTATTACTCCCCAAGATCAACGACACGAATGGACTCATGGTAATACTGTAGGCGAACTCGCTGACGGCAATATTATAGTCAGCTTTCGTAATATCTCTACCGTCGTAATTATTGATCACCAAACAGGAGAGATTATCTGGACACTCGGAGATGACATATTAGCACAGCAGCACTTTCCTAACGAATTAGCTAACGGCAATATCCTAATTTTCGATAATGGCGCACATCGTCGTCACACTGCGCTCAATTTCTCTCGTGTGATTGAAGTAAGCCGTCAAACTAAAGAAATAGTTTGGGAGTACACTGACAACCCACCTCAAAATTTCTTCAGTTCGTATATATCAGGCGCGCAGCGTCTAGCGAATGGCAACACTTTAATTACAGAAGGTGGTTTCGGCCGCATATTTGAGGTGACAGCTACAGGAGAAATTGTTTGGGAATATGTCAATCCTTACTTTGCGGTTCGGAATCTTGGTGAGAAATCACCAGTAGCTCGTGGGGAGCAAAATTCAGTCTTCCGTGCCTTTCGTTATGCACCTGAAGAAGTGCCTTGGCTCTAGTTCAATTTTGGATTTTGGATTGAATTGAATTAATTGCCAAAGCTAATAAACCAATCCTATTTATACAGGAACATCAACATGGCTGAAATCAAGATATATAGCGCGGTTGTTTGCCCTTATGCTCACCGTTCGCGTTTGGTATTGCAAGAAAAAGGTATCGATTTTGATTTGATTGAGATTGATTTGCAGAATAAGCCGGAGGGATTTACAGATATTTCTCCTTATGGAAAAGTGCCTGCGATCGCACATAATCATAACCGAGTTTGGGAATCGGCAGTAATTAACGAATATCTCAATGAGGTATTTCCAAATCCGCCGCTTTTACCCAGTAGTGCCATTGCTAAAGCCCAGGCTCGCATCTGGATTGATTTTGCTAATACTCGATTCGTTCCGGCTTTTTCTACTCTCTTGCGTAGTCCCGATATTCAACAACAAGAAGCAGCTAAACAAGAACTATATAAACATCTGGAATTTATCGAGAATGAAGCTTTTGGGAAGTTATCAGAAGACGGCCCCTACTGGTTTGGTGAATCCATTAGTCTGGTTGATTTCACCTTTTACCCCTGGTTTGAGCGTTGGCCTGCATTGAAGCACTATCGAGGCTTGGCGATACCAGAGCAATTTACTCGTCTACGTCAGTGGAAAAAGGCTTTAAAACAACTTGATTCTGTAGTAGCGATCGCTAATAGCAAAGAGTTCTACATAGAGCGATATGCTAGATTTGCTACCCCTGTTGCTGTCTAGAAAAGCTTTTTGGTAGTCAAAAGAATTTTATCTTTTCCTAAATGTCAAGGATTAAATCTTGGGAATTGGGCGAACTATACCTCTCCGTATCGCAGCGGAATCCTGCTTTCACCATGTTCCAATTCCCATTTCCTCATCCATACTCACTACAAAGTTTCCGCCACAGTAAACCTCTAATCAGTCGTTTAAGGTGGGTAAAACCACCTTACTTCCTTTTTTTAATTAATTGCGGATGTAGTTAAGTCAAAGACCAAATCTCACACATTCGCCGTTAGGCGTTCTCGTAAAGATGGCTGCGCTTACCGAGGTAGCATTAGCAAAAAGTAGACGCAAAAGCGCAGAGATATACAGTTATAAATCAGAGAAAATCTAAGGTTATTGTAAGTGCAGCTAGTAGACGTTATTTTTTGTTACACCTGGTATCTTGAGGACTTCACATTCACAAAATTTGATAGTACGAAAGTCACATTTTAAATCTTTTGTTTGACAACTTGTTTAATAATTAAATGTGGATGAATTCATGAAAGATTTCAAAAAACAATTTGCATTCTGGAAAAACCAACGCATCACTCGTCGTCACGCTTTATTTGCTTTTGGTTACAGTTTAGTATTATCTACTACACTGTTTAGTTGCAGTAATTCCCCAGATAATTCTCAGCAACAAGCTGCTTCATCGGCTTCTAATGCAGCTAGTGGTAGTAATACTACTGCTGATAAAGTAATTAGAATTGTCCGCTCTAAACAACTTACTGCCCTAGCCGTCTTAGAACAAAAAGGTATTCTAGCAGAACGATTAAAAGCTTTAGGATATAGGGTAGAGTGGCCAGAATTTGCTGCCGGTCTACAACAATTAGAAGCTTTAAATGCAGGCGCACTTGATATTGCTTTGACAGCCGAATCTCCTCCTGTTTTCTCTCAAGCAGCCGGTGCACCTCTTGTCTATTTAGCGGCTAATTCTTCTGATGGACAAGCAGTTTCACTGTTAGTTCCTAAAAACTCTCCTATTAAAAGTGTCAAAGATTTAAAAGGTAAAAAAGTAGCTTTTCAAAAAGCATCAATCGGTCATTATCTTATAGTCAGAGCTGTAGAAAAAGAAGGTTTAAAGCTTAGTGATATAGAATCGGTTTCCCTTCCACCTCCAGATGCTAATGTGGCATTTAGTCAAGGGAGAGTAGATGCTTGGTTTATCTGGGAACCATTTGTTACGAGAAATGTCCAAAATGGGACAGGAAGAGTCCTGGTAGACGGTGGTAATGGTTTGCGAGATACTAACAACTTTTTATCCACAAACCGTAAATTCTATGAAGAAAATCGAGAAGTCATCAAAGTCTTTCTAGAAGAAGTACAAAAAGCCCAAAATTGGTCTAAAAATAACCCTAAAGAAATTGCCAAGTTGCTCTCTGCAACAACTCAACTTGATCCACCTACATTAGAAATTATGCACAAAAAGTATGATTTCACGCTTATACCAATTACCGAAGTAATCATTAATAAACAACAAGAAGTTGCTGAGAAATGGTATAGCTTGGGACTCATACCTAAAAAGGTAAATGTAAGAGATGGCTTTTTGACTCCAGAACAATATGCCGAAATTACCCCCAAGGAAATACTGGCGAAAAATTAGTATCTGGGAAAGACTGTTTACTTACCAGACTACTTTGCTAAATGAAATACTCCTGAAAAACTTCTTCTTTGACTCCAATTCTGTGTCTCTAGCGCTATATAAGCTTACTTTAATATTTTCTTAACTCAAATAATTCAAATCTTCTTCATAATAGATGCTATCGATTAATTTGTTGGTAGATTTTATTCAAAATTGAGGAAGATGTAGTGACATTATCGCGGCGTAAATTTTTCACCCTAGCGGGTACCGGAACTGCTGGTGCTATGCTCTTATCTTCATTGGAAGCTTTCTATGCTAAACGGACTTTAGCAGCAGGCCCCTACGGTTCTCTGATATCTGACCCTAGAGGTGTTCTGGATTTGCCTGCGGGGTTTTCTTATGTCAGATTATCTGAAACAGGGCAAACAATGACTGATGGCTTTAGAGTTCCGGGCGGACACGACGGTATGGCAGCCTTTGCTGGAGCAAATGGCAATACAATTCTAATCCGCAACCACGAACTTAGTCCAACATCAAGTAATGGTGTCAGCGCACCTAATTCCAAGAAATACGATACTCAAGGAAGAGGTGGCACAACAACTTTAGTAGTCAGCCCTAATCTTACTTTAATCAGTCACTACGGTTCTTTGGCTGGTACTTACCGCAATTGTGCTGGTGGCCCAACCCCTTGGGGATCTTGGCTGAGTTGCGAAGAGAGTTTTGAAACAGGTAACAAAAAGCATGGTTATGTGTTTGAAGTACCTAGTAGTGCCACTGGCTTTGTAACACCTGTACCTCTTGTAGCGATGGGTCGCTTCAATCACGAAGCAGCCGCAGTAGACCCGAATACAGGTTATGTGTATATGACCGAAGACCGGAGCGATAGCTTATTTTATCGCTTTGTACCCAACACACCCAATAATTTGAGTGCAGGAGGTAGCTTATATGCTTTAAGAATTACCTCAAGACCGCAAGCAAACACCACCACAGGATTTACAGTAGGTCAAGCCTTCACAGTGAATTGGGTTTTGATTACTAACCCCGATCCTTCTGCTGATACAGTAAGGGTTGCAGGCTTTAATCTAGGAGCTGCTAGGTTTGCTCGTGGCGAAGGTATTTTTTATGGCAATGGAGATATCTATTTCTGCTGTACGAGTGGTGGTAGTTCTGGATTAGGACAGATTTGGCGCTATACTCCTGCTACCGAAACGCTTCAGCTTTATATACAACCTAACAATGCGGGTATTCTAGAATCTCCCGATAATATTGTTGTTGCCCCCAATGGTGATTTGTTTATATGTGAGGATGGCGCAGGTACTGATTTTATTGTAGGAATAACTTCCAATGGCGCACTCTATAAATTTGCCCGTAATGTGTTGAACACAAATGAGTTTGCTGGAGTCTGTTTCTCACCCAATGGACAAATTATGTTTGTAAATATGCAAACACCAGGAATTACATTTGCTATATCAGGCCCTTGGTAAGAATATCTGCTTTGATGTTAGCAATCTTATCTCAGTTTCTGCACAAGGGGGACTCTATTCAATCAGACCCCCTTTTTTTATTAAACATTTTTGAGGGAGAAACAAGCTTCAAACCTATGCAGGGTAAGGGAAATACACCAAATAGACATAGGAGGTGATAAATTAGGATCACCACTACTTCTAGGGTACTACCAAAAAATTAAGTTTATAATATCAATACCTTTGCCAAAATAAGAGCCAACAAAAATTTGGGCAAAAATGGCAAAATGACCCATACATAAGCGTTTAGCTTATAAGGTAGCTTGGAATATCAAACCCTTGATACTACGGACAATACGTTAAAAAACCTTGTGGGAAACCTTGAAGGAATTTTTAGGACTTATTGTTTTTGCCAAGCCTCAGAGAAAAGGGAGTTCAGATATCAACTCACCCTCGTAAATTGGCAAAGGTATTGTAATATTGTTTTATTTAACCTTATAACTCTTAATCTAAACAAATTCTGACACAAATGAGCGAAATACTTCTTGTAGTAGATATGCAAAACGGTTTTATGTCTGAGAAATGCAGACATATTATTCCTACTGTTATTAAACTAATTGAGCGATTTTTAGCGGCTGGAAAATTCGTTGAATTCACAAGATTTATCAATACTGCTGACAGCAATTATGTAAAACTAATTCATTGGTCAAGGTTGATACAAGAACCAGAAACGAGGATTATTGATGAACTTCAGCCATATATAAATAATATTTTTGATAAACATTATTACTCGGCATTTACGGAAAAATTTTCAACTTTTATTTCTCTTAATAAAATCAGCAAAATATATCTTTGTGGAGTTGAAACTGATAGCTGTATTTTGAAGACAGCAATTGACTCTTTTGAGCGTGGTATTGAACCAGTGATTATCGAGGATGCTTGCTTTAGTCAAGGTGGACAGCAAGCACATGATGCGGGTATTTTTTTGTTGAAGCGTAATATAGGAAAAAACCAAATTAAGATGACTGATGAGGTTCTTGAGAAGATGTCATAATCTGTTCTACATCTAATATTAAGCTCGGTTAAATACTTATAATAAAACTGGAATTGTTGTAGGGCATCTATCTAAGTATTTTGCCCAAAGGAATTGCGATGCCTACGGTGGGCTACGCAAACCACATTAGTTCGGAAGAATAATTTTGAAACGCAAAGGGGCGCTGAGGGAAGCGCAAAGGTACGCAAAGTTAAATTTTTGTCTGTGTTCTGGGAGTATTTTTTAAAAGCGGATTGTGGGTAAATGGGACGATTTAACTGTTAGCTTTAAAACTACACTAGGAGGAAAAATCTATGCTAAAGCGAATATATATTGATAACTTTCGCGGCTTGGTAAATTTTGAGATGAATTTTGACTCGATTAATTTGTTTCTTGGTGGTAACGGAACGGGTAAATCAACTGTTTTTGAAGTCCTGCGAAAAATTCAAACTTTTGTTAGCGGTGATTCTAAAGTAGAGGGAATTTTTAAATCTATTGATTGCACTCGCTGGCAGACTTTGCCAATTCAACGTTTTGAGCTAGAAATTGCTGGAAATGGTGGTAATTATAAATATGAATTTGCTATTAGACATAATCAAGATAAAAGTCATGTTGAATATGAGCGTCTCTGGTTTAATAATCAAGTTTTGCTTAAGTCAGAGGGGGGCGAAGTTAAACTTTTTAGAGATGATTATGAAGAGGTTATGAAAGCTCCTTTTCCTTCACCATTAGGATCTTTACTATGGTTATTTACGGTAGATAGTGACAGCACAAAGTTGGCCTGGTTCACAAAACGTATGAAGCGATTCATTATTGTACAAATTATTCCTAGTCTTATGCTTGAGGGGAGTGAAAAGGAAGAAATTCATCTAACTTCGAGAATGGAAAATTTTGTTTCTTGGTATCGCTACATTTCCCAAGATCAGGGTAAAGTTGCTGAACTTATCAACGTTTTGAAAGATATATTAGATGGGTTTGTAAGTTTTACATTTGAACAGTTCAGTGAAAATTATCGAACTCTAAAATTAAAATTTTCAACAGATAAAGATAGTAAAAAGACTATTAATTATCGCTTTAGTGAATTATCCGATGGTCAAAAAGTGGTAATTGCTCTGTACACCATTCTCTATTGCACTGAATCTGAAGATTATACACTTTGCATTGATGAACCAGAGAATTTCTTAGCCCTACCGGAAATTCAACCTTGGATAATTCAACTTTATGATTTCTGTATTGACGGAAAAATACAAGCTTTACTAATTTCCCATCATCCTGTATTAATTAATTATCTTCTAGCTTCACCGATAGGTTATTGGTTTGAGCGTCAAAGTAATGCACCTGTACGAGTAAAACCAATTAGTAATGAAGAAACTCAAAATTCTGGATTACCAATTTCAGAACTGATTGCACGGGGCTGGCTGTATGACCCAGAATAGAGTACAGATAGTAATTTTGTGTGAGGATCTGCAACAGCAAGTTTTTGCATATCATTTTTTGAAAAAGCGAGGCTTTAATATAGATCCAAAAAATCTCACAATTAGGACTTCTCCAAAAGGTAAAGGTGCAGGAGAGCAGTTTGTTAGAAAACGTTATCCAGCAGAGGTTAGAGAATATCGGAGAAAAAACTATCGTTCAGGAATGCTAGTAGTGTTGATTGATGCCGATACTGAGACAGTAAAAGCAACACTGAAAGATTTAGATAATGCACTGATAGAAAATTCACAGGAACTTCGTAAGCCTGATGAGAGAATAGCAATCTTCGTGCCAAAAAGAAATATCGAAACTTGGGTACATTATTTACGAACAAGAGAAGTTGTTCAAGAAGAAGGAGAAAAATCAAAATATCCAAAATTCCCTAAAGATGAGGCAATTTGTAAACCCGGTGTTGAACAATTAGCAAACCAGTGTTCTCAAGGGAGTTTAGATGAAAATGCGCCGCCATCTCTCCAGGCGGCTTGTGAAGAGTTACAAAGACTTTTACCTTTATTAAATAACTTATGAATGCTGGTTGCTTCACTATTAAACAACTCACTGATGCAGTGGGCGGCGGTTTGACTCCGCACATGGTACGACATTATCATCAATTGGGACTGCTACCGCAACCAGTGCGATCGCCTAGCAATTACCGTCTCTACACCAAAAAAGATGTCCTTCGCTTGCAACGGATTGTCGCACTCAAGCAGCAAGGGTTTCAGCTAAACCATATTCGCAATATTTTGGAGGTGGAACCAGAAGCTGACACAACTACAAACCTGATGGGACAACTTCAGCAGCAATATCGGGCGGTGATGCAACAAATTTCTCAACTGCGACAAACTGCATCAGCATTAGAAGGATTATTGGGGCGCGTAGCTTGCCGCCGTAGGCATCACCCAAACGGTTGCTACTGCTTTGGATCAAACTCGATTACTTCATTTGGAGTGTCACATTGAAACTTTAATTGATAACCCCCATATTACCACCGCCACAGAAGCGGAACTTGCCTTTTGGCAGTATCAAGAATGGCGCTCAAAGTTGCAACAAGTAAGTAAAGGTTGTGTGCTGGTAGTTGGTTATGCTCCTTCAGTACTTCTAGAAGTTTGTAAGGCAATTACCAATCAAAAAATTCAGCCTGCATTAGTCATTGGAATGCCCATTGGCTTTAGCCATGCTCCCGCAGCCAAGCAACAACTAATGCAACAAGGGATACCTTTTATTACAGTTGAAGGGACTTTGGGAGGTGGTGCTTTAGCTGCTACTGCTCTGAATGCCTTGGTGGAGTCACTGATTGATAAGCCAGATTGTCATTGTTATCTCAGTCAATCTAATTCTTAATTAAAAATGAAGGCAGTCTTATTTCATGTAGGTTTAAATCT
Source organism: Nostoc sp. WHI (assembly GCF_015714725.1). Classification (GTDB taxonomy): domain Bacteria; phylum Cyanobacteriota; class Cyanobacteriia; order Cyanobacteriales; family Nostocaceae; genus Nostoc. The sequence continues at coordinate 73,778 of NZ_WBKM01000055.1, read as the reverse complement.
CCATTTAAAACATAATTAATACTTATCAAGTATGTATTAATTATAAATTTTTTATGGTTTTAATCTTACTAGTTTTTATAAAGAATGTAAGATTTGTTACGGTAAGCCACTGGCAAATCTAACCGATGTTGAATGCGAGTTACTACATAAGATGCCTGATATTTCACCATCAAGGCTTTAGCCTGGACAGTTGTCAAGTTGTTGTAGCCATCTGTAAGTAGTTGCTGATTAAAGTTACTTAATGGATCAAGTCCATTAAAGTTACCGCTCAAGTCACGCATCCGCGAAAACCACTCTAATGTCGCACTTTTGGTCTGAGCCATTAGTCTATATTTGGCAATGGTTGGCCGCTCTGTCAACCAAATGAAGTTGGCAAATTCAACGGGTGGAGATACGAATTTGGCATTTTTTGGTGTATTTTTCCGTACCCAAGCAGCCATGTCTTTCCATTGAGGGTTTACCTCTTGAACTTTGTCAGGAAAATGAAGTCTAGACTGAAAATTTTTCTGGAAGTAATCAAATAAAATTACAAATTTCGCACTCACTATCAGACAACAAAACAGTACTAGTAATCTTTGTTTATTCTTACCTGTAAAGATTTTATCTAAAGCACAGACAAACAACAAACCGGCGTTGAGGTGCAACATTACGTCACCAACTCGGAAAAGGTAATACTGTAGCAAGCTTCCTTGAGAATCGAATGGAGCGATGATTATTCCTAATACATAAGGGATTAGACTGATCAGTGTGAACTCAAATAGTCCTATACGAGCTTCGTATTCTTCAGACTCTTCAGATAGTTTTTTAGTTGGACGATTGAACCAAAGAACGCCAGCACTGCTCACAAGAAGCGCAAGGTAAAATGTAGGAATTATCCACCAATATGTAGGCCAGGATAAGGGATTCAGATGGTGGGGCAACCTGAGAAAAACATATATAAAAGAAGGCGATATAGAACCTGTAGGGGTCGGAGTCAACAATTGTTCGATCACCGCTTTTATACCTAGTGCACCTCCTACCAGGTATAACGGCAGCATGACTCCAAATTCCTGCATAGTTGGAAAACGGGTTTTTCGTCTTAAAATGAGCCACCCGATTACGAACAGAGTCGTATAACCGCCGACTAGAACATGGAATGAAGTTGCTAGCCCTAACAGGAAAGCCATCAGACGATAACTTTTCCTGAGCATGAACCCTATGGCCAACAAGACCATAGCATAAGCAAATATCTTCGTTTCTAGTACTCCTACAATCCTTTCTCCAGCAGCAACACCTTGGTTTCCCGTGAAAAATATTGTAACCGCCAACATTTGTAAAGGCAAATTCAATCCCAGTTTCCGGCCGATGAGTACTAACCCCGAAGCCATCAAGCTGTAGCAAAATAACCGTCCTATTATTGAACTCGCTAGAAACCCCCAACTTACTATGAGCCAGCCAAATAAAGTTTGGAACAATACTCGATAAATGGGTGGTTGATTAACAGACCAGTCTCCCGGAACCCAGGTCGGGTCAGCGAACTGTCTTGCTAAAGGTAAAGAGTCAACTTCGTTCCCTGCCACGTTATCAGCCAGCAATTGCCTGATACAAAGTAATGCCAAGACTGCTATGATTTCTAACACTACCCAAGGCGTACTTGTCAAAGTCGATTTATCTTGTAAATTTTGCTGACTAATGCCTGGCAATTTCAACATATCATCTCAAAAGAAGTTAAATAGTATAAAGTATAAAATTTTATGCTAAAGATTCTGGAATTATTTGAATTAACTCCAACAATACTGAGAGCCAACTCTAAAATGGAATTGGAAAAATTATACCCTAAACTAAGCAATAAAATGAATGAAAATCTCTTCCACTCTAGGTTTAAACACTGATTTAAAATACTTTCAAAAAATAAACAGTCGATGAATATTATTTGAAGACTAGTTAAATTCAGACGAAGTATATAATGACACAAATGTTTACGGCGACTGATAAGAAAGATAACAGAGATGTATAATTAGCGCGTCTCCTGCATAATCCATAAAAAGATAACGATTAAAGCCGGCCGACTTTCTGTTTCCTTTACCTTGATAGGGGGCATATGTGGCAACAACAAAAAAAGATAGTTCAATAATCAGTCTGGTATTGTGGCTTGCATTAGCTACGACCCCTATGGCAGCATCTCTGGTGGTGTCTGCACCCATGCTGGCACAATCTGCGACTGATACTCCCGCTTTTCCACTGCCGAAAACAGTGCAGAACGGGACGACAGTGCGGATTGATGGTTCAAGTAGCTTGGCTGCGATCAACCAAGGCCTGAAAGAAAATTTTGAAAAACAGTTTTCGGGCACAAAAATTGAAGTTGCTGCTAATGGCACTGATCCGGCACTAAAAGATTTGCTAGATGGCAAAATCGACATAGCAGCAATCGGGCGTGGTTTGACACCAGCAGAAAAAGCCCAAGGACTTGAGCAAATCCGCTTGCGCCGTGAGAAGATTGCGATCGTAGTTGGTGCAGATAATCCTTTCAAGCAAAGCTTAACCAGTAGGCAATTCGCCCGGATTTTCCGGGGACAAATTACAAATTGGTCGCAACTAGGGGGATCTCAAGGAAAAATTCGGGTAATCGATCGCCCGAAAACGAGCGATACTCGAAATACTTTTCGTGATTACCCAGCCTTTAAGACTGCTGACTTTACTACAGGACCCAATGCTACCCAACTAACTGAGGACAATACCGCAGAAATTATCAAACAATTGGGCAAAGACGGCATCAGTTATGTGCTGGCTAATCAGGTGTCGAAGTTGCCAGGGGTGCGAGTTCTGCAATTACATCAAACCTTGCCAGATGATGCTAAATATCCCTTTTCGCAACCTTTAGTTTACGTTTACAAAAAAAATCCGAGCTTAAGCACAGTAGATTTTCTCGGCTTCACCCTTGCACCCGCAGGACAGCAGGCTATAGAACAAGCTAGAACTGCCGAAGCAGATGCGATCGCACTCAGCATATCACAACAACCTACTGCTACAGCTTCCCCCAGTGTCCAAACGACACCTACTGCTACAGCTTCCCCTAGTGCAACTACTTCTGTATTTGGTGAACAGCCCTTTGTAGCTCCTGCTGCACAAGATAGTCCAATTGTCAATAGGGAAACACCATTTTGGTTGCTGCTACCTTTGTTTATTACTACTGTAGGCGGCTCGTTACTATGGTGGTTCATTGGAAGACGGCGATCGCCCACTGAGAAAACAGACAACTTACCAGAATCAAATCCTCGTCCACCTAGTACAGAAGATCGAGAAATGGCAGTGCTCAATACCAGCACTGCTGCCCCTGTTAACGAAGCGATGCTTGAGGAGCAAGTGCCGCACTTTCAAGAACAGGAAACTTCTGATGCCACTCCTTTCCATGTCTATGCTCAAACACCAAATGAGCTAACAGAGAATGCTACCTCGGTGACATCGAATTTGGGACAACAGACAACCAATGGCAGTTCCAACTCCTTTGAAGGCACAACTTCAGGTGTAGTTAATGGATCAGAAAATAACAACTTTGGAGCCGCAGCTTTAACCGGTAGTGCTACTCTCGCAACGGGCATCGGGGCGGCAACCTGGTCTGCCTTTGCCGACAAAGGAACAGAAACAGACGCGATTGAAGAGACAGTCCGACTAAATAATTCTACGGAAATAACTGCTCCTGAATCCGATGAAGTTGCATGGGACATAGAAGCGCCGGCTGCTGTAGTAAATACTTCATATCCTCACCTGGCTAATATTCCAGAAGAAGTTTCTAATGTGGATCTGCCTTCATCTGAGGTGACAGCCTCACTCCCGGAATTACCGGATGTGCCAGAAGTAACATCTGATCTTGAATATTGGGATACAGCAGTTACTGAAGATGTGATGGAGGATGAACTTCAGGCAGAATTGGACTGGCTAGACAGTATCACCTCAACTGAAGATATAGACCCATTAGATGAATTACCCTTATTGGAGTCTGGCGAAGTGGTAGCTGATGTGGAACCGTCTGCGGCACAAACAGCTTCACTGCTCGAATTACCAGAATTGCCAGAAGAGGTATTGAATGTGGTAGCGGATGCAGCCGAACCCACTGACGATTTGCTAGAGGAAGAATCTCAAGCAGAGCCGACTCTAGGGGGAGATATTACTGAAGCTGACTCCTTAGACATTGGAGGTGTTGCGGCACTAGCAGCAGGCGCAGGGATTGGAGCCTGGGCGACCACTCTGGAATCAAATGTCCAAGGACAAACTGAGCCTACGGTTAGCGTAGCTGCAACAGCCGAAACAGCTTTTGGCTTATTTGTAGACGCAGATGAAGAGAGCAGTATTGTGCTCACATCCCGCACTTGGGAATGGGCTGATGTCTCTTGGGAGATTTCCGAAACTCAGAAGGAAGCGCTACGCCAAGAAGGCGGCTATCAACTGGTAGTGCGGCTGTATGATGTGACTGGAATAGACCTGAGTTATCAAAGTCCCCAGTTTGTCCAGCAGTATGAATGTGAAGAGGTAGCACACGATCGCTTTGTGGAAATTCCCGTGAGCGATCGCGACTATATAGCTGAAATTGGCTATATTGCTGATGACAATCGTTGGTTATTCATCGCCCGTTCTGCCATCGTTCATGTCTTCAGTCCTGTAGGTACTGATCCGATAGTTGATGATGTGGCGTTAGCAAACGAAACAGCCTTTGGCTTGGTAGATGCAGATGAACAGAGCAATATTTGGCTCACACCCCGGACTTGGGAATCGGCTGATGTCTCTTGGGAGATTTCCGAAACTCACAAGGAAGCACTACGCCAAGAAGGTAACTCTCAATTAGTAGTGCGGCTGTATGATGTAACTGGGATAGACCTGAGTTATCAAAGTCCCCAGTTTATCCAGCAGTATGAATGTGAAGAGGTAGCACACGATCGCTTCGTGGAGATTCCCGTGAGCGATCGCGATTATATAGCTGAAATTGGCTATATTGCTGATGGGGATTGTTGGGTATTCATCGCCCGTTCTGCGATCGTTCATGTCTTCAGCCCTGTAGGTACTGATCCGATAGTTGATGATGTGGCGTTAGCGAGCGAAACAGCCTTTGGCTTGGTAGATGTAGATGAAGAGAGCAGTATTGTGCTCACACCTCGGACTCCCAAGTGGGCTTATGTCTCTTGGTACATTTCCCAGACTCAGAAGTTAACGCTGCGGCAACAAGGCGGCTCCCAATTGGTAGTGCGGCTTTATGATGTTACAGATGTTGACCTGAGTTATCAAAGTCCCCAGCTTGTCCAGCAGTATGAATGTGAAGAGGTAGCAAATGATCGCTTTGTGGCTATTCCCATGAGCGATCGCGACTACATGGTTGAAATTGGTTATATCGCTGATGGCAATCAGTGGTTACTCATCGCTCGTTCAGCTAATGTTCATGTCTTCAGTCGTTCCCACGGAGATTTTTGGTTTGTGGCCGATGCTGAGTTGATTATTCACGGAGCAACGCAACCAAATACAACCGTAACTATTGGTGGTTATCCGATCAAAATCAAACCAGATGGTACTTTCCACTTACGTCTTCCCTTTTCCGATGGTTTAATGGACTATCTGATAACGGTAGCTGCTGATGGAGAATCCACCAGAACTATCTCCAAGAAGTTTTCTCAGGAAACTTCAGAAAACTAACAATTACTCACTGTTATCCCCTCTAACCCTATAAGTTGGGGAGAGGGGATTTTATTATGGCAATCTGCCCTCTACCCTCTAAATTAGACCTCTTGCAAAAGTCCTTCTTTTCGCTTTTTCCTTTGCGCCTTTGCGCGGCAGTCGCTACAACGGGGAGGCAGCGCGGTCTTGGGGGTTTCCCCCATGAGTGACTGCCGTGGGAACCCCCGCAACGCGCTGCCTTGCCTTTGCGTGAGACAAAAAATTATTTATGCAAGAGGTCTAATTCCTAGAGCTACTGCTAGATGCTACCGTCTACAAAATGAAACAGAATTTAAAGGGGTTTCTTTAACTATGAAGCGTAGACACAAAGTAGCTTATAGCTTGACATCGCTGATCAGTCTCAACATCATATCTAGCTTAGTTGCACCTGATTGGGCGAACGCCACACCACCAAGAACCCCAGACAAAAGTGTTAATTGCGAAATTTTAGTTGTAGGTGGTGGACTATCCGGCGTCGCCACAGCTTACGAGGGGTTACTAGCAGGACGAACGGTTTGCTTGACCGAAATTACCGACTGGCTGGGAGGACAAATTTCTGCTCAAGGAACATCTGCATTGGATGAACGACCAACCCAGCGCTCTCGCCAATTCTATTCTCGCGGCTATCTGGAATTGCGAAACCGAATTGAGCGCAAATACGGTAAACTTAACCCCGGTAACTGCTGGGTAAGTGATTCCTGCTTTCTTCCCCGCGATGCTCACACCATTTTGGCTCAGATGCTCAAAGATGCCGAAAAGCAGGGGAAAGGGAAGTTGCAATGGTTTCCCAACACAGTAATTAAGGACTTGGAAATTGCTGCTAATGGCAAAATAATTAATAGCGCGATCGCTATTCAACATCAACCACCAAAAGGCGCACCACCTCTTAATACTTTTACTTTATCTCAAAGCATTGAAGATGCCTATCGCTACGAAAACTCATCTCGGTTTACCAAAACTATTCTCCGTTTCATCCCCAAGGAAACTAAAGGCGATACTCCTAAATGGTATGTCGTAGACGCTAGCGAAACCGGGGAAATTATCGCCCTTGCTGATGTCCCTTACCGATTAGGTATTGATGCCCGTTCCTACCTGGAACCTTCTGCTTCCAGCGCCACCAACGATCCTTATTGTCCTCAAGGCTTTACCTACACCTTTGGAATGGAGGCAACCAAGGAACCGCAACCGCAGACAATGCCCCCATTTTATTTACAATACGCGCCATATTTCAGCTATGAATTAACGCGACTGGCTAACTTTGATTTGGTTTTCACCTATCGTCGCATTTGGAGTCCAAACAAAGGAAAACCAGCAAAATTCGGCGGTGTAAATTTTGATGCGGCTGCACCAGGGGATATCTCCATGCAAAACTGGACTTGGGGTAACGACTACCGCCCCGGTACAGCCAAGGATAACCTAATTTACAGTCGCCAACAGTTACAAGGGACTGGGCAGTTAAAGCCAGGGGGCTGGATGGGGGGACTGCGAACAGAAAGCCTCCGCAAGGCTGAGGAAAATGCCCTCTCGTATTATTACTGGTTAGTCGCTGGGACTACAGATTCCCAACTGGGGGAAGGTGTGAAAAAGCAGCAAACCAATAACCGCTTTGTTTCGGGGTTAAAGTCGCCGATGGGGACAGTGCACGGTTTATCGAAATATCCCTATATGCGAGAAGGCCGCCGCATCATTGGCCGCCCCAGTTGGGGACAATCTGGAGGTTTTACTATTTGGGAAATTGACATTTCTCGCCGAAATTACAATGATGAATATTACAGCAAGACTCTGCCAGCAGATATGTATCGGCATCTAAAAGCCGCGCTAGCAGGATTAGAAGCTACATCTGTAATTGCGGGTAAAGTTTCACCAGACAAAGCAATGCGACGGACTCGTTCTACTATCTTCCCCGATGCTGTGGGTATTGGTCACTACGCCATAGATTTCCATCCTTGCATGGTAAATAGTCCCCCAGAAGCTCCTGGTAACATAGAACGTCCAGGCGAAAGGCGTGGTGCTGGCCTTGCTTATCCCTTCCAAATTGCTTTGAGGGCGATGATTCCCCAGAAAATTGACAATTTGCTGGTAGGAGGCAAAAGCATTGGTACTAGTCATATTGCTGCTGCTGCTTATCGAGTCCATTCCTTTGAATGGTCGGCTGGCGCAGCTGCGGGAACTGTTGCTAGTTTTGCGATCAAAAATGCGATCGCACCTTACCAACTAGTCGATGACTTACCCAAACAAGAGCCACAACTAGAAGCACTCAAACGGCTTTTGCAACAAAATGGTAATCCTACCGCTTTCCCAGATACATCTATTTTTAACGAAAACTGGGATAATTGGCGATAGATAGTTATTAGTCATTTGTCCTTTGCCCTTGTAAATGACAAATGACCAATGACAATAGACTAAACTAGTTATCCATAATGTAGTTTTGTAAAATATTATTAACCAATTTTTTATGGTTACGACACTTTCAGCAGATGTTTACGGGATGGCCACAGCACCAACTATAGCTCCTGAACGGTCTAATCAAGTTTCCCCAAAGCTTTATCCGAATTACAAAGTGATTGTATTAAACGATGATTTTAATACATTCCAACATGTGTATGAATGTTTAATGAAATATATTCCAGGGATGAGCGGCGATCGCGCCTGGGATTTGACTAATCAGGTACACTATGAAGGTCAAGCGATCGTCTGGGTCGGCCCCCAAGAACCTGCGGAACTCTATCATCAGCAGCTGCGCCGAGCAGGTTTGACAATGGCACCTCTAGAAGCAGCTTAATCATCATGGGCAAACCCACCGTCGATCCCCTCCGAGCGGCTTCGCAAAAAGCTGGCAGACTGGTTTGGAATCACTCGACCCACCTTTCTGGTCTCATCCCAATTTTAGAACGTCTGTGTCAGCAGGATAAGATCCAAACCGTTACGCCAGGAGTGATTGGGCGATCTAAAGGTCATTGTCCGAAAATGCAACTACGCGTGTCTGTACCGATTCGCGGCGGCTATAAAGTAATTGCCCGGCAGGGGAAGACGGTACAAGAAGTGTTTATTCTCACCACTTTGGCACAGGAAGAACTCGAAACGGCATTAGCGATCGCCATGAAATGTTAATCATGCCCAATGCCCAAATCACTATTCTTCAACGTGGTGTACTGCAAATTTGTGTAGCGGTAGGCTAACAACGCAAGAAAAAGTTAAGAAATATGACAAAGCCGTAGTTATTCTCAAACTCATGAGAACAGATTCCCAGTCGGGTAAAATTATTTTCTCGATCCCAAAGGCTACACAGTAAACCAGCCAATAAGTAAAGCTCATTCTAAACAGAATCCGCTCTGTTTCTTCTACATCATTTGTTTGCTGCTTACCGTCCCACAGTAACACCAGTCCAATAATGCAAGCTACAAAGGAAACAGCAACTACAAATTCGTGGCAAAATATATTTAACGAATGCATTTGTGTTTATCCGCAAATTTTCCAATTAAAATTCAGTCTAAAGGAATATTCCTTGTAGAAATACAAATTATTTACAAACCTCAATAGAGTAATACCGTTTATGTAAACAAATGCAACAAAAATTGTTGTTTTGCAAATCTAGATATTTATAACTAATGAAAATTAAATATTTTTGTTAAGTAGAACATTGGGCATTGAAGGAGGAGGATGATCTAGAACAATCTACTCCTTGTGCAACATAGAAAATTTAGCTGATTAAAGATAATGAGTAACTTTAAATCACCAGGTTTCACTTGCTGGTTAACTGGATTATCGGGTGCAGGGAAGTCTACTATAGCGATAGAAGTAACTAGAGCATTAGAGCAATTATCAGTTCCGTGTGAGTATTTAGATGGTGATGTCATCCGCACCAATCTTTCTAAAGGCTTAAGTTTTTCTCGCGAAGATAGAAATATTAATGTTGCCAGAGTTGGCTATGTTTGCCGACTTTTAAATAAGCATGGCATAAACACCGTTGTGGCTTTAATTTCTCCGTATCAAGATGCCCGTGAACAACTCAAACTTCAAATACCCAATTTTATCGAAGTTTATGTTGATACTCCTTTGGATGTCTGTATAACAAGGGATGTAAAAGGTTTGTATAAAAAAGCTCTAGCTGGAGACATTGCTGAATTTACTGGAATTTCCTCTCCATACGAACCACCTTTAAATCCAGATTTGATTCTCAAAACTCACAAAGAAACTATAAATGAGTGTGTGGAAAAAGTTTTAACTTATCTCCATAATCAGGGGCAAATTCGCTGATTCTCTAGTAGGTAGTGTGCAAAAAGTGAGAGGGAGAAGCAAGCCTCGCTTACCTTTCCCTGTGCTATACAATTATTGAGCTTATTCTCGCCGATCTTGATAATCTTCAGAAGACATCGGATCTAACTCCCAGCGATCGCCGTCACGTTCCTCTAAAATATCATTGGTACGAAGCAACGCGGAATCATCCATTTCTAGCCCTACTGCTGCTCCTAGCTCCTCAGTTACATTTTGATCGGGAGTGGAAGTACTACCACCAACAGCTTCATCTCCAACTGCATCTGCATCTTGCCAATAAGCATCAACATCCCCGCCAGTGAGTTCAGGGCTAGTTTCTGTATACTCACGTCTTTCTTCGCCCATACTTCGCCCGCCAATATTGTATCCCGGCAAGTCTTTCACACCAGTACCGTAGGATTCAGTAATTTCTTGCGGCAAATCATTAGTTTTAATTTCGTCATTATGATTTTTTTGTGCCATGATCCTAGTCATTTTTTGCATTCTTACAATAACCTTTTCCTGTGACCAAGTTGTATTACTAGAGATGTATAGCTTTAGAAATAAAAAAATCTATCCCCTTGGAACGAAGTTAAGCGAGCGATCGCGGCATACAATTGTAAACATGAATTCATGGTCAAGCCAATTGAAGTTGTTAGTTAGGAGTTATCAAATAGAAAGTTAGTCAATATCTAACTTCTCACTCATAACTATTTTTTATTCAGCAAAAATAAAAATAGCTAGTTAAATACTAGAAATAAACAGGTAATAACATTTATGACTGACCATAACAATCATTCTCATCAGAAAAAAGTTGCCATCCTGATTGAACAGGGAGTAGAGGATGCAGAATTTACAGTTCCTTATAATGCACTAAAACAAGCAGGAATGGAAGTAGTAGTTCTTGGTTCCCGGATGGATGAAAAATACAAGGGTAAACAGGGCAAACTTAGCATACAAGCTGATGGTACTACCACAGAAGCGATCGCATCTGAATTCGATGCGGTAGTGATTCCTGGCGGTATGGCTCCCGACAAAATGCGACAAAACCCCAACACAGTACGCTTTGTACAAGAAGTTATACAACAAGGAAAATTGGTAGCTGCGGTTTGCCACGGCCCACAACTTTTGATTGAAGGCGACTTGCTTAAAGGTAAACAAGTTACTGGTTTTAATGCTATTGCCAAGGACATCATTAATGCGGGTGGAAATTATTTAGATGAGCCATTGGTCGTTGACGGGAATTTGATTACATCCCGTGAACCTGGAGACTTACCAATTTTCACCACAGCGATATTAAGCCGTTTGGGTTATGGTGGCAAAGATGCTGCATTGCCAAATGAAAAAGACACAAGTGCGGAATGGTGGAAACTAGCTGATGCTTGGGGTGGCTCAACTAAAGGTGATATTACCAAAGGTTTAAATACTGCCCTTGCTGGTGAACGTTATTCGCTCGAAGCGTTACAAAAGTACTTTGAAAAAGAGTCAGATAGTGAAATAAAATCACTTTTTCAAGAGATCATCGGTAATAAACAGCGCCACATTGAAAAGCTAGAAACTTATCTTCATAAGCTCGGCGAAAAACCCTCTTTAGGGGCAAACATCGCTAATCAATATGCCAAGGTAAAAGCTGCCTTAACCGGAAGTGATGATATATATCAGTTGCGTTCCGCTTTAGGTGATGTACAAACGGGTCTTGGTGATATTGGTAATTTGTGTGCAATGTTAACTGACCCAGTAGCAACAGCTATTTTCAAAGAAATTTATAAAGATTTATTGAAATCCGAACAACGATTAGGAGAGCTATATCGGGTACGGATAGTACAAGCTGCCAAGCCGACTACGGGGGCTGCTGTATCAATGTAATAAACCGCAGAGGCGGAAATACTTTCTCTGCATTCCTTGCGCCTCTGTACTTATTTTACTGTAATGGAGAGATAAAAAAGTGACTTCAACACCAGGGGATAAATTGGCTCCTACTCAGAGTGAAGCCAGTGAAGTTGAGCGTTGGGCATCTCTCATCGGTGGGGGTGCTATGGTGCTGATGGGTTTAAAGCAAGGTTCTTTGCGGGGAGCGCTGACGGCTTTAGCTGGTGGCGGTTTGATATATCAAAGTGCAACGAAACAAAGCACAATTCAGCAAGCGCAGGAAGCAATAGGTATAAACCAACCTATCAAAGTTGAGAAGACGGTAACGATTAATAAATCGGCAGATGAACTGTACCGCTTTTGGCACAACTTTGAAAATTTGCCCACATTTATGAAACATCTCAAATCTGTGAGGGTGTCTAACGAAAAACGTTCTCATTGGATAGCTAATGCACCCTTGGGTAACAGCGTGGAATGGGATGCAGATATTCTGGAAGACCGGGAAAATGAGTTTATTTCGTGGGCTTCTGTAGAAGGTGCAGATATTGATAATTCTGGTTTTGTCCGCTTCCAAAAAGCACCAGGCGATCGCGGCACGGAAGTCAAGGTTGTCCTAGAATATAATCCGCCAGGGGGAGCGTTAGGATCTATCGTAGCTAAACTTTTTGGGGAAGAACCAGAACAGCAAATTGGTGATGAATTGCACCGCTTCAAGATGCTAATGGAAACAGGTGAAATTGCCACCACTGAAGGTCAACCTTCTGGACGCAAGTAGTTATTTGTTCCCATTCGCGCAGCGTCTCCTTTAAGAAAAGTTCTGATGCCTCCGCTCAGACTTGTCTGTTTGTTCTTTGCTAAAGCGAATGACTGATAACTAATAACGATGAAAGCAGTCTAGTAGAACGTTGCTATTGATAGCTTTACTGAACGCCTAGAAATGGCGAAAAAGTTTGCCAAAGCAGAAGTAATTAACTTCTTAATAGTTAATCCTGGCAAAGCGTTGAAACAGATGATTGGTGGTCGTAGCCTTGATGTTTGCACTCCACGACTACCGCATTTTTCAACAACAAAAGGACAACTGCATCAAAGTTGTTCTTAAACCCTGAATGGTGAGAAAGAAGGGTGTAGGGTGTCGGGTGTCGGGTGTAGGAATACGGCATTGGACGAGGCTTCTAACCTCGCCCAATGCAAGCGCTTTGAAAAAGGCGGGGCTTCTGACCCGATGGTTGTTGGGGCTATTTCTTCCCCTGCACCCTGCACCCCAAACCTGCAACCCGCCCCAACGGGGCTTGGTGAATAGTCATTCAGTATTTTGAATTGTACACCCAACATAATGCAATTGAGGTTTTTTATGAATCGAGTAATTTCATCGCTGCGGAATCTTCGTATTTCCCAAATCCTTGTAGTTTTTCTAGTAGGATTTATGTTTCTATTAGGTCAGGCTTTCAGCTACGTTAATGTAGCACAAGCAGATACCGTTAAAACTCCAGAGGGTACTTATTACAAAGGAACACCAGACGAAGGTGAAATAAGAAATGATACCCAAATGAAAAATGCCCAAAATAAATTAAAAAGCGTTGCTGATAATATCCGTGAAAAGCTAAACTTGGATGAAAAAACTCCTCAAGCTACAAAAGAGTTTTTTGATCCTGCAACAAAAACAGCCGCAGACAAAGCTCGGTCATTTGATGGAGATAAATAGGGTTATTACCAAAATCCTCCTAACAAATAACTGAGATACAGAACCTAGTTAGCAACTTATGAGTCCAAAGTTTTGACTTATAAGTTGTTAAACAAGACTTGAACAGTTACAGAGACGCGATAATTATCGCGTCTCAAAATCAGGATACAGCACTTCCGTAGCAATTCGATTTTTCCTTCCCTAACTGTAGCCCAAAGCGTTTTTAGCATATCTGTTTTTTGAACAGTCATGTTTTGATTTTACGCTTATATACCTAAAAGAGCGATCGCCTTGTAGAAAACCTCAAAAACAAAGCGATCGCTTCTTGTGGAAAAGTGAGCGATCGCCTTGTAGAAAACTTCAAAAACAAAGCGATCGCTTCTTGTGGAAGAGTGAGCGATCGCCTTGTAGAAAACTTCAAAAACAAAGCGATCGCTTCTTGTGGAAGAGTGAGCGATCGCACCTCATAAGCCACAGCTAAAGCAATATTTTGCAATGAAAAATGCTAATGACTTTGACAAAGAGTTAAGCCTTAATCTAATGTACTTGATTATACCAATAATAGTAGGTGGCGATCGCACCATTAAGGCAGTAATGAACTACTCCTTCTCTGGCTAGAAAAGTTTTTTACTCATATAACATAGGTACGAAATATTTATAAATGCTCTGTTTTTAAGAGTTTTGAATAATGCCCCGGATTTTTGACAACATTGACTTACAACTGTTACCGATTTTGCGAGACACTCTCAAAGTCTCTTATCGGGCAGATTTTTGTGTTGGCTACTTTAACCTCAGAGGTTGGCGAAGAATTGATGATTTGATTGAACAGTATGTTGGTAGTGAAAAGGCTTGTTGCCGTTTGTTAATCGGGATGCAAAGCTTACCCAGTGATGAAGTTCATGCGGCATTTACCCTTAGTCGTGGTAATGAAGGAATTGATAACAGTACCATTGTGCGGTTGAAAAAACGCATGGCTTCGGAATTTCGTAAGCAGTTGGCTATCGGTGCGCCGACTAATGAGGATGAAGCGGGGTTGCGGCGGTTAAGTCATCAGCTAAAAACTCAGAAACTAATTATTAAACTGTCTGTGGGTTATCCCCTTCACGCTAAGTTATATCTTGTGCATCGCAATGATCCCAATACTCCAACTGTGGGATTCTTGGGTAGTAGTAATTTAACCCTTCCCGGATTGGTGAAACAAGGGGAGTTAAATGTTGATATTTTAGACCACGATGCTTGCAATAAACTGCAAAAGTGGTTTAGCGATCGCTGGCAAGATTACGGTTGTGTAGATATATCTCAAGAACTGGCAGAGATTATTGATCGAAGTTGGGCGAGAAATGAGTTAATCTCACCTTACTACATCTACCTGAAGATAGCTTACCACTTATCTCATGAAGCGATCGCTGGACTTTCAGAATTTCGTATCCCCCGCGAATTTAACAATTTATTTGAGTTCCAAAAAGCTGCCGTGCAGCTAGCAGCGCGTCATGTAACTAGGCGTGGTGGCGTATTAGTGGGCGATGTCGTTGGTTTGGGTAAAACTTTAGTTGGAACCGCCCTAGCTAAGATATTACAAGAAGATTGTTATTTAGAAACACTGATTATTTGCCCGAAAAACCTAGTTTCAATGTGGCAAGAATATGTAAATAACTATCGGTTACTGGCCGAAGTTATGTCAATTAGTCAAGTACAAAATAAGCTACCAAAACTCCGCCGTTACCGAGTTGTGTTAATTGATGAAAGTCACAACTTACGTAACCGCGAAGGTAAACGTTATCGAGCCATTACCGAATATATTGCAGCTAACGAAAGCAAATGTATTTTATTATCTGCTACTCCTTACAATAAAAGTTATCTTGACCTTTCAGCCCAACTCCGGCTATTTGTTCCAGAACATGAAGATTTAGGGTTAAGACCAGAAGCTTTAATTAATGAACTTGGTGGCAGTTCTATCGGAGAATTAGAGTTTATTAGAAAGCATCAATGTTCTGTATGTTCTTTAGCTGCCTTTGAAAAAAGTGAACATCCTGATGACTGGCGAGAATTGATGAAACGCTACATGGTGCGACGGACTCGCTCTTTTATTAAAGATAATTATGCCCACACAGATGAAACAGGGCGTAAATATTTAGAATTTGCTGATGGCAGACATTCTTATTTTCCTCAGCGCCTACCTCGGAATCTTAAGTTTTCTTTAGAAGGTTCTAACACTGACTTTTATTCTCATCTTTACTCGGAGTTAGTAGTAGAAGTAATTAATCAGCTTAATTTACCTCGTTATGGGCTAGGAAATTACGTTATTGCTAAACCTAACCAGCCGCCTACAGACACCGAACAACGTTTGATTAATAGCTTATTTCGTGGCGGTAGGAGGTTAATGGGTTTTTCGCGTACTAATTTGTTTAAACGTCTAGAAAGTAGTGGCGTTATTTTTATCCAATCAATTGAACGCCATATTTTACGGAACTTCATTTATTTATATGCCTTAGAGCAAGGGTTTGATATTCCCATTGGAACTCAGGATGCTGAGTTATTAGATACAAGCAATAATGATGAAGATGCCGATTCTGTGGTAGCAGCTTTGTTTGATACGGAAATAGAGGAAGATGACTCTATTAATTTGCTGCAAGTAGAGACAGATGAAACTTCTTTTTCTAACGACGATGACAAAGAATGTAAAACAGAAAAACTTTTTCGTCAAAGAGCAGAGTCAATTTATCAAGAATACACAACCCGATATCAACGACGATTTAAGTGGCTGCCTTCTACACTTTTTGACATTAAAAAACTGAAACGGGATTTGTTAGCAGATGCCAGAGCACTGATTAATGTGCTGCAACAGTGTGGCGAGTGGAATCCTCAAACAGATGAAAAACTTTCTGCTTTAATCAAACTGCTAACAAAAACTCACCCCAAAGATAAAGTACTAATTTTCACCCAGTTTGCTGATACAGTTCGTTACCTTGCAGACAATTTGCAGTCAAGTCATATTACAAATGTGGCTGGGGTAACAGGTCAATCTAAAGACCCGACGGTAATGACGGGAAGATTTAGCCCTGTGAGTAATGGCAAACGGGAGCAAATTTCATCATCAGATGAGTTGCGGATTTTAATAGCTACCGATGTTTTGAGTGAAGGTCATAATTTGCAAGACTGTGCAATTATCGTTAATTGGGATTTACCTTGGGCAATTATTCGTTTAATTCAACGTGCAGGAAGAGTAGACCGCATTGGCCAAAATTCTGACCAAATTCTTTGTTATTCTTTTTTACCAGCCGAGGGAGTAGAACGGATTATTAATTTGCGGGGACGACTCCGCAAACGGCTGCAAGAAAATGCTGAAGTGGTGGGAACTGATGAAGCTTTTTTTGAAGATGATGATGCACGGGTAATTCTTGACCTCTACAACGAGAAATCTGGAGTTTTAGATGGGGAAGAAGATACAGAAGTTGATTTGACTTCTGAAGCATTTCAAATTTGGAAGAAAGCCACCGATGGTAATCCGGGTTTGAAAAAAACCATTGAAGAAATGCAAAATGTAGTTTATTCTACCCGCGCCCAT
This sequence comes from Nostoc sp. WHI, assembly GCF_015714725.1. GTDB lineage: Bacteria > Cyanobacteriota > Cyanobacteriia > Cyanobacteriales > Nostocaceae > Nostoc. Next base: position 56,730 of record NZ_WBKM01000055.1, on the reverse strand, counting down.
ACTCCGCAACTCGTGCAACCTGAGGGGGTATTGCTTTATATGAAAACCACTGAGGGAAATGATTCTTTGATTTATGTTGACCGCAATGGAAATAGCGTTACTCAATCACAATTAGCAGTTCTGCGAGTGGCGGCGTGTGAAGAATCTACCCCAGCCATACCCAGAGATAAACAGCATCACGAGTTAGTGAAAAAGGGTGCTGAATTAATTGCTGAAGAAGAGAAAAGTGCAGGTGGTCAACTAGGACGACCATCAGGGGCAAGGTTTCGCAGCTATGAACGACTTAAGGGTTATGTTCAAGATATGAAGGGAACACTATTTGTCAGTGAAGAACTTTTAAAAGCAATTGATGAGATTTACCGTTATCCTTTGCGACAGTCAGCAATTGATACTCTCAACCGTCAACTAAGAAGCGGCATTAATAATCAGCAGTTAGCTGAGTTAGTGGTGTCGTTACGGATAGATGACCGCTTGTGTATTGTGACTGAGGAAATGGAGAAGCGAGAACCTGAAATTATTTGCTCTTTGGGATTATTTGAGGAGTAGGGACTTAAACCAATACTGCGTAGGTTTTGCTGTGTGGGTTGGGTTGAGGAACGAAACCCAACATTTTACAAGGTTTGTTGGGTAATACCAATTCACGAAAATCTTGATACATAGTTCCCAGTCGGAGACTGGGAATGCCTATTTTGAGGCTCCGCCTCCTTAACTCGCGGCAGAGCCGCAATGAGGAGCATTTCCAGCCAGAGTCTGGAAACGAGGTTTTAAAGGAGTTTTACCTCGTTCCCAGTCTCCGACTGGGAATGCCTATTTTGAGGCTCCGCCTCCCTAACTCGCGGCAGAGCCGCAATGAGGAGCATTTCCAGCCAGAGTCTGGAAACGAGGTTTTAAAGGAGTTTTGGCTTAAATTTTGTAGTTTGATTTATTTTCACTGACTTATTTATTAAGAATAAGTCAGTCATAAGCCATTTGGAGTAAGTCAAAGCTTATTTTGCTTGCGGAAAACACCGAAATGAGAAAGCAAACTGGGGTTTGAATAAGTCAAAGCTTATTTTGCTTAAGTCAAAGCTTATTTGACTTGCGGGAAACACCGAAATGAGAAAGCAAACTGGGGTTTGAATAAGTCAAAGCTTATTTTGCTTGCGGAATACACCAAAATGAGAAAGCAAACTGGGGTTTGAATAAATCAAATGCCATTTGGAGTAAATAATCAGGTATTTTGAGAAAGTAATTAAGTATTTTGATAAAGCAATTAGGCATTTTGATAAAGTAATCAGCAAATATACGTGAAGATTAAAAAATTGTGGCTGCACAAATAAAGTCGGCGCTCAAATAACTTAATAACTTTCGGTAATATTGCTCAACCGTAATGAAAGATAAAGGATTTATAAAGATATAAAGAGCATGGTTAAAAATTGAACTCGTATAAATAGGGTTTCTTAAAGTCCGCGCTGGCGGATTTTATTTTTAGAGCCACTGATTTGTTTTCTCAGTGGCTAGTTTACCATGCTTGGTTTTTTCCAAGCTATTTAGGGTAAATTATGTCACTGAATTTTCAACAAACACGCGATTTACTTGCTAACTTTCAATTTAATGAGTTGTTTATAAAAGAATTAGGTTGGTTGCAACCTTCAAGACAAAAACCTGTAACCTTAAAGATTGAAAACAACACGTATCAATACCATAAAATTGCTGAACTATCAGGGGTTGCAATCTTTGAAATCACCGCAACAGATGGAAAAATACCAGAAGCTAAAGTTAGAGTTGCCATTCATCAAGAAATTACTAAATTAATAGCCGAAAATCTTCTAATTTTTATTACTGAAGAACGCACTCGTAGTCTTTGGTATTGGGTAAAAAGAGAAGGAAGTAAAACCTCTCCTCGTGACCATTTATATGTGAAGGGTCAACCAGGAGACTTATTTTTAAGCAAGCTTGGTTCTTTAGTTATTGATATTACTGAATTGGAACATGGGGAACCGACTGTTGTAGAAATTGCTTATAAATTACAACACGGTTTTGATGTTGAGCCAGTAACTAAGAAGTTTTACAAGGAGTTTCAAGAGCAACACCAGAAGTTTTTGCAGTTTGTGAAAGGAATTGATAATAATGAGACAGATAGACGTTGGTATACATCGGTAATTCTGAATCGCCTGATGTTTGTTTATTTTCTCCAACGTAAGGGTTTTATTGATAATAAGGATTTAAATTATCTGCAAAATAAGCTGGAGCAAAGTAAGCAAAAATCTGAGAATCATTTTTATGATGAATTTCTCAAGGCTTTGTTTTTTGAAAGTTTTGCTAAACCTGAGTTTGAACGCGATTTATCTGTACAAGAATTGGTAGGAAAGGTTAAATACCTAAATGGTGGACTATTTCTCAAACATCATATTGAAGATAAATATGATATTTCTATAGTTGATGAGGCGTTTGAGCAAGTTCTAGATTTATTTGGGCGTTATTCTTGGAATCTTGATGATACGCCGGAAGGAAAAGACGATGAGATAAATCCTGATGTTTTAGGATATATTTTCGAGAAATATATTAATCAAAAGGCTTTTGGAGCCTATTATACTAGACCACAAATTACAGAATATCTTTGTGATAGAACTATCCACAAGTTAATCGTAGACCGCATAAATGATGCGCTATCTGATCAGTATAAGCCATTTGAAGATATCAACGAACTTCTGATTAAGTTGGATGTAAAGGTTTGTCGTCTACTAATGGATGATATTCTTCCTAATTTATCTATTCTTGACCCAGCTTGCGGTTCTGGTGCTTTTCTTGTGGCGGCGATGAAAACGCTAATCCAAGTTTATAGTGCGGTTTTCGGGACAATTAAATTGATTGCTGATGATACTCTCAAAAAGAAACTTGAAGAGATAGAAAATTTTCATCCATCACTACCTTATTTTATCAAAAAGCGGATTGTTTCTGATAACCTCTATGGTATAGATATCATGGAGGAAGCAACGGAAATTGCTAAATTGCGTCTTTTTTTAGCCTTAGTTTCTTCTGCTAATGATGTGGAAGAGTTAGAGCCTTTGCCTAATATTGATTTTAATATTATGGCGGGTAATTCGTTAATTGGTTTAATTAAAGTAGATGATACTGCTTTTGATGCTGTGGGAAATTCTCTACAAGGAAATCTATTACAGCCTTTAGCCGCAGATAATTATAAGAAGATTTTAGAAGATAAGAATAAATCTGTTGAGTTGTACAAAGAACACGCTTTTATTCCTGGAGAAGAACAACTTCCTGGCGAAATAGAGGGAACCGAACAAAAATCCCGGTTGCAGATGTTACGCACTGACATTGACAAACTCAACAAACAATCGCAAGAAAAGTTAAATGTTTTGCTATTGGATGAGTTTAGTAAGCGTTTAGGTATCAAGTATGAAGAGGTTCAGTTAACTGGAAAATCACAAAAGCGTGTTTTGAAGGTTGAGGATATTGCAGCTTTGAAGCCGTTTCACTGGGGTTATCATTTTGACAAGGTTTTAGAACGCGGCGGTTTTGATGCAATTATCACTAATCCACCTTGGGAAATATTTAAGCCTCAAGCTAAAGAGTTCTTTGCACAGCATAATGATTTGGTGACGAAGAATAAGATGGATATTAAGGATTTTGAGAAAGAACAGGATAAACTTTTACAAAATCCCATAATTGCTAGTACTTGGTTAGAATATCAAAGTCAATATCCTTATGTCAGCGCTTATTATCGTTCATCTGAACAGTATAAAAATCAGATTTCTGTAGTAAATGGGAAAAAAGCTGGTACGGATATTAATCTCTATAAGCTGTTTACTGAACAATGTTTTAATCTTTTGCGTTTAGGCGGTGAGTGTGGAATTGTAATTCCTAGCGGGATTTACACTGACTTGGGGACTAAGCAATTGCGGGAGATGTTGTTTAGTCAAACTAAAGTTACTGGTTTATTCTGCTTTGAGAACCGGAAGACAATTTTTGAAGAGGTTCATCGCAGTTTTAAGTTTGTTGTCCTTACTTTTGTTAAAGGTAGTACAACAACAGATTTTCCATCTGCATTTATGCGTCATGATGTGCAGGAACTTCAAAGGTTTCCTAGTGATGATAGCTTGCAGATTAATATTGATATGGTTCGTCAACTATCGCCTGATTCGCTATCTGTGATGGAGTTTAAGAATGAGGTAGATATTCGCATAGCTGAGAAAATGGGTAAGTTTCCCTTGCTGGGTGAAAAGATTGAAGATAAGTGGAATCTAGTCCTTAGTAACGAATTTCACATGACTAATGATAGTCATTTATTCTACCAAGAGTACAAACCAGGAAGGCTACCACTTTTTACAGGAAAGTTGTTTAACCAATTTGAGCAAACAGGAGAAAAACCTATTTATTGGATTAATGAAAATGAAGGTAGAAAAGCTCTTATTGGTCGTACTGAAGATAAAAGACAGTTAATGAACTATCAAGGATATCGTTGGGTGCATCGGCGCATTGCTCGCAACACTGATTCACGGACATTAATTTGTTATATAACGCCGAAAAATGTGTTTACTGAGGTTAACAGTACTACACTTAAAGTTATTGAAACTGGAATTACTAATCAACAAATGTTGTTTCTTTGTGCTATTACCAATAGCTTTACGCTTGATTGGATGATACGCCAAAAGGTAACTACAACCCTTAATATGTTTTACATTTACCAACTACCCGTTCCACGTTTAACAAAAAACGATCGCTACTTCAACGATATTGTACAACGCGCCGCCAAACTCATCTGCACCACACCAGAATTTGACGAACTCGCGCAAGAAGTCGGTTTAGTTTCCCATCAACAAGGCGTTACCGATGAAACAGAACGCGCTAAGTTACGCGCTGAACTCGATGGAATGGTAGCACACCTTTACGGGTTAACTGAAGATGAATTTAGCTACATCCTCACTACTTTTCCGATTGTTAGTGCAACGGTTAAAGAAGCAGCATTGTCAGCTTACCGTAACTTTGCCCCAATGTTTGGAAACTCTAAAATATTAGCATCTATCTAATAGCGGAAGAAAACCTCACCCTGGTTATGCTGTGCAAAACCTGTCCCTCTCCTTAGTAAGGAGAGGGATGTTTGTTAGGACGGGGTACGGTTTTATGTTAGGTTAAGATGAATTGCTGGTATAAATGCAAGAATGTGTTTATATAAGGTCTAATTAATTACTATATAAATTCAGCAGTATTTACTTAGTTATAATTTTATAACCGTGCAAATTCATTCTCATTCAGATTTTAACCAAAGCAGCGATGCCTACGGCGGGCTACGCCGCGAACAGGGGTTGCAAAAAGTGCTTGATCGCCTTGTCAAAACAATGGAGCGCGATGAGTTAGTCCGGCAAACAACGAATCAACTCAGAGAATCGCTTCAGGTTAATCGGGTGGTGTTGTATTATTTTTATGGACAGTGGCAAGGACAGGTGACTTTTGAATCTTTAAGTTCTAAAGAATTCTCAATCCTTGGTTCCACTGGCCCAGATGATTGTTTTAATGATGAGTATGCTGCTTTATACTTAGCAGGACGGGTAAAGGCGATCGCTGATATTCAATTAGAGCCAATCCAGCCTTGTCACCGAGATTTCCTCAGCAATATGCAGGTTCGGGCTAACTTGGTTGTACCAATCTTAATACCTAGAGGATTATGGGGATTGCTAGCGGCACATCACTGTCAAGGAACTCATTATTGGTCGCCATCAGATATACAAATGATGCAAACGGGGGCGCAAACTCTTGCAACAGCCCCTTACATACTAGAAAGTTAAAATAATTCGTAATTCGTAATTTGTAATTCGTAATTCGTAATTCGTAATTAAGGAGAAAAACTTTGAAATTTGGTTACACGGTCATCTGGGTAGAGGATGTAGTTAAGACGGTTGAGTTTTACGAAAAAGCTTTTGGTCTAGTTCGTCGCACTCTTGAGGATAGGGGGCAGTTTATCTGGGCGGAAATCGAAACCGGAAATACTACATTAGCTTTCTCCTCTAGTAGCGAAGCACAGAAGTTATTTCCCGGCGGCTTCCATGCAAACGATGCGACACAACCACCAGCATTAATCCAGATATCATTTGTTACTCCTGATGTTGGTACCGCTTATATGAAAGCAATAGGGGCAGGCGCAAAAGCATTAGATGCCCCTAAAAAACAACCTTGGGGACAAACAATTGCTCACGTCCGCGATCCCAATGGCGTGCTGGTGTCGTTGGTGAGTGGCTAGGTAGTAAATTGTCTTTTAGCAAGACGCAACCCGCAAGTGTTTTATTGATGAGGGCATCAAACAAGCAAAGCTATAATTACCGTAGCCTCTAGCTATGTTGCATATTTTTATGACCCATCTTCTAACACTGGAACTGAACGATCACATTTTCACTGCGATTCAGCGACAGGCACAGGCGATTGGTGTTCCTGCTGAACGGTTAGCTGCAACGTTGCTAGAGCAACAGTTTGGACAAGTTTTTAAATTGTTGCTGTCTGAAGCAGAAAAGGAGACAGCACGAGCCAGATTTGAACGCCATTTTGGGACACTTAATCTGGAACATCCGATTGATCTGAACAATGAGAGCATTGATTTAGATTTGGTGAGAGAGTATGCCAGTAACCACGAGGAAAGTTAATGCTCCTCGATACCTCTGGATTACTTTGTCTGCACTATCAGACTGAGCCTTTGCATACTGAAGCTCGTGTTGCCTATAAGAGAGCAACAATCCGATTAACCCACAGCTATATCATTGCTGAGTACGTCGCGTTAGGCACTGCAAGGCGTTTTCCCCGTTCATCCGTGCTTGCTTTTGTGGTTGACTTGCTGGATAACCCAGACATAAAAACAGTTTGGGTGGATGAGCCATTGCACCGGGCAGCAGTCGATCTCCTAATGGAACGGAAGGATAAAACTTACTCTCTATGTGATGCGTTGAGCTTTGTGCTAATGCGCCAGCGTGGGATTACAGAGGCATTGTCTACTGATCGGCACTTCGAGCAAGAAGGGTTTATCCGCTTATTGTGACCAGCAGGCTAACAGGACAATGGAATTTTTACACTTCGGTTAAGTTGATTGTGCTGCTGGCAAGCATTTATTGTCTCTACTCTCAAATATCAAATTTTATGGATTCAAATCCAGCATTGTGTGCAGCGATCGCAAATCATATTACCACCAGTCCCCAACAGCGAATTACTTTTGCCCAATTCATGGATATGGTACTATACCACCCTGAACACGGCTACTATTCCAGCGATGCAGTCAAAATTGGCTTTAAAGGTGGTGATTTTTTCACCTCTCCCAACCTCTGTGCTGACTTTGGCGAGTTACTTGCAGAACAATTTTTGCAAATGTGGGAGATTTTAGGAAAACCTGTACCCTTTTCTCTGGTAGAAATGGGAGCAGGTCAAGGATTACTGGCATTGCATATCCTTAAATATCATCAGCTACGCTACCCAGATTTTTTTACTGCCCTGGAGTACATTATTGTTGAAAAGTCGCCAACTTTAAGACAAGAACAGCAGCAACGCTTGGAAGATTTACCCGTGCGTTGGTGCAATCTAGAGGATATACCACCGAATGCGATCGCAGGCTGCTTTTTTTCTAATGAGTTAGTAGATGCATTTCCCGTGCATCAATTCATCCTGGAGACGGGAGAACTCCGAGAAATTTATGTAACCACAGATAAGAATGAGAAAGAAACCAATGCCTTATGCCCATCATTTACGGAAGTCATAGGGGAACCTTCAACGCCCCAACTGGCTGAATATTTGGATTTAGTGGAAATCGACTTTGCCCAAAGTGCATATCCAGATGGTTATCGCAGTGAAATTAATTTGGCTGCTTTAGATTGGTTGAGTATAGTAGCAGACCGCTTGCAGCGCGGCTATGTGTTAACAATTGATTATGGCTACCCCGCAAGTCGTTACTATAATCCCAGGCGATCGCAAGGAACGCTACAGTGCTATTACCATCATCGTTTCCATGACAACCCCTATGTTAATATTGGGCGACAAGATATCACTGCCCATGTTGACTTTACGGCTTTGGAACGTTGGGGCCAGAAGTGCAACTTAAAGAATATTGGTTTTATCCAGCAGGGGTTATTTTTGATGGCGTTGGGATTAGGCGATCGGATTGCTGCCCTTTCTTATCAACAACAACCCCTCTCGCAGTTACTACAGCGTCGGGACGCACTACAGCAACTTCTATATCCCACAGGACTAGGTGGTTTTGGAGTCCTAGTTCAGAGCAAAGGTCTGGACAAGACAGAAATTTCTCAATCATTAAAAGGATTGACTGTGCCAGAGTAAACGTACAGAAAGAAAAGTTAAAGCTCTATTTAAGAATGCACTATCAGTCCTATTTAGACTAGCATTACAGTGATTACTATAAAGTTAAACACACTACCAAAGTAATAATTATGACTACTCACGACCTGTTAATGTTAATAACATTACTTACTCCAGGTATTTTACTTTCAGTGATAATTATGGCGACTTTTGCCGCAGGTGGCTAATTACCAGAGTTAGAGAGTAGAGAAACTTAAATGACAAAACCAATGACTTGATTGGTGCGGCCAATCTAAAATCTAAAATCTAAAATCCAAAATCGTTTGATACTGTACCAAAGGAACGTGAAAAATGAAGGTGGCATTTCTGGGAACCGGACTGATGGGACTACCAATGGCTCAAAGGTTATTAGCCGCAGATATACAACTAGTTGCCTACAATCGCACCCCAGAAAAATTAGCGCCACTACAAGCGGCTGGGGCTGAAATTGTCACACATCCCCGCCACGCCATTCGTGCTGCTGAGTGCGTAATCCTCATGCTTACTAATGCCTCGGCCATTTATAACGTGTTACTTTCAGATACTGCTTGGCAAACTCTGGAAGGGCGCACTATCATCCAAATGGGAACAATTACTCCTACAGAAAGCCAGGAAATTAGAGATGCAGTTGTTGCAGGTGGCGGTGAGTATCTCGAAGCACCCGTATTAGGGAGCATCCCGGAAGCAAAAGCTGGCAAGTTGAGTGTTATGGTAGGTGCCGAGCCAGAACAATATGAACGCCACTTGGACTTACTCGAAAATTTTGGCACAGAACCTTTACTTATCGGGCCAGTAGGATCTGCGGCAGCGCTCAAATTGGCACTAAATCAACTAATAGCTTCTCTAACAGCTAGCTTTGCTCTCAGCCTAGCTTTTGTCCAGCGTCAGGGTGTCGATGTGGATGTGTTTATGCAAATATTGCGCGACAGTTCACTCTACGCACCTACCTTTGACAAAAAGCTACAACGGATGTTGGATAGCAATTATGCTCATCCCAATTTCCCTACAAAACACTTGCTTAAAGATACAGAATTGTTTATCTCTGAAGCGAAATCTCTGAGTTTGGATCTCAGCAGTATTAAAGGTGTTCGGCAAATCTTGCAGACAGCCGTGAAAATGTCATTTGCTGATGATGATTACTCATCACTATTTTCTGTAATTAAGGAATGGGGAGAAGCGATCGGGGAATAAAGAGTTTAAGCTCATCCCAGGAATGTCTTTATTGGGACAATACCGGAGATGCTTAGTACAAGATTTCATTAATCTCGTAGCGAATTCTCTGCGTGCCTCTGCCCTTTCCTCTGCGCCGACAGTCACTCATGGGGGAAACCCCTAGACGCTCTCTGCGAGACGCTACGCGTAGCTATATTTGAGATTGATTTTGCAACTCATTATTAGGCGCGCTTTGAATATTTATTGCTTTTTGATTTCGATAATCTTGCACAGTCACAAGTTGCCAACTGGAATCTTGTGAAAGTTCCAAAACCCATTGATGATAATCAAACAGGCTTTCCCGATGCCCAACACTGATAAATGTTGTTTTCATAGATTGTAATTTTTGATACAAAGCTCCTTCATTTTGCAAATCTAAAGCACTCGTTGCTTCATTTAATTACAAACATCATAAGTAATAAGATATTTATGCTCCTCTCTGGAGCGGAAAAATAATAAATATCTTTTAAGTGTTGATTGATGATTTAATATGAAATTTACAAAACTCGATTATTGTCAATATTTACTTAGTAGTCAAATAAACTACACTCTTACTAATTTAGCAGAACACTTAGAAAATATTAGTCATGATAAAATTAATTATTATTTAAAAAATGAAAAGCTAACTCCTCGTCTACTTTGGGATAATGTGAAAAATTTAATTGTCACTGACGAAGATGCTTGTATTATATTTGATGATACAGTTTTAGATAAAAGATTTTCCGAAGAAATCGAAATAGTACGAAGACATTATAGTGGGAATGAACATGGAATCGTCAGAGGAATCGGAATAGTCAGTTGTGTATATGTGAGAAGAAGGGTGTGGGGGATAGGGTGTCGGGTGTAGGGAATACGGCATTGGACGAGGCTTCCAACCTCGCCCAATGCAAGCGCCTTGAAAAAGCCTCGCTTCTGACTTTAGGGCTGTTGGGGCTTCTTTATAACCTGCAACCCAACACCCCACACCCTATACCCGCCCCAACGGGGCTGGTGAATCCTAACACTCAAAACTTTTGGGTAATTGATTATCGTATTTTTAATCCTGATAATGATGGTTTAACTAAGATAGACCACGTAAAAAATATGCTGCAAGGTCTTGTATATCAAAAGCTTCTCCCTTTTGATACTGTTTTAATGGATACGTGGTATGCGGTAAATAATTTAATGCTTTATATTGATGGTTTAGATAAAGTTTATTATTGTCCTTTGAAAACTAATCGTTTAGTTGATGATACTTTCGGCAAAGAAATCATATTGCTTGTGCTATGTTGGTTTGGCTGAGACTGAAAAATTTAGCCTATCAAACAGGCCAAACTATTTATAAAATCAAGCACAACTTACTATCTAATTATCTAATTCAGCAATTAAAACGTCCAGACGTTCATATGTGTTTGGTCTAATTTAAATTCCCGTGTGTCGGGGCTTCGCCCCGCCCGCATTTTGTGCCAGTTGCGTAAGTCCTGTTGACTTATAAAGTATATTTGTTGTTAGCTAAGAGTAAATATTCTATAGCTGTTGCTCAAGCAGCCAAGATAGTCGGCGAATCCACTATCACTGAGTTGGTTGCGGATCTTGTAGAAATCTTTCGGTTACTTCGCAGAATTCAGACGATATTAATATCATTCACACTTTTAGACTTGAGATATTGCAAAACCTCTTGATATATCTGACTGCTAACGCGATCACCTCTTCTACCATTCTCTAATTTGATATCATCAACGAAGAAATTGAGCTTAAATTCAGCATAAGTAATCCCATCATCGCTATGATTTGTACCTTTGATTAAAACTTGTGGTTCTTGCCACTTTTGTCGCGGTTCTTTGAATCGTTCCCGAACCCATTTATTTAATTCCATCACATAATCATCAATCCGAGTTTCTTCAGTTTGGGGATTAGAAATTTTTTGGTATAAACGCTGCGATCTCCGCTTGAGTAGATTAAGTTTACGTTCCCACTCTTCAGAAACCATGTAACTATCATTATCCAAGAGATTTGGATCGCGAATCCAGATGCGATACCATCCCCGAACTAACTCAATCAACGAATCTTGAACTCTGATTTCTTGCAAGTCAAAAATAGTACGATTGTTTTGAGTTTCCGCAATTGCTTCTAACCCAATCAAAGCTAGTATATCCTTATACTCCTGCTGTACATTATTAATTTCATCTTGCGTTAACCCACCCTTTTCAGCAAACTGGAGTGTAACAACTAGTGTTTCTAGTCCTATTTGAATCTCTTCTAATTTATAGTTAACTTCCTGTTCTGCAATTAAGCGCAATTTGCCTATTTTTTGTTGTTCTGTTAGTTCATCAATTTGATAGTAATCATCAATTATTTCTAATTTTTTACCAATATCTCCTAACGTATCTGGATGAGATAAAATAATTTTTACTATCATCTGTTTAGCTTCATACATATCATACTTGACTAATATTTCTACCTGACTAGAGTGATGGTAATAAGCTGTAGGACGGCTGAGGTTAATAATATTCTGGCTTTGTAAATTACTATTAGGAATGTAAATATTATAATGTTTGTCAGGTACATAAAGTTGCGTAACCCGCACACCAATTTTTCTTAGTATGGCAATAGAACCGTCCTCAAGGCGCAAAACATCACCAAACTGGAAGGGTGTATCAATCAACAACACAACACCACTAAAGAAGTTTGCCAGGATGCCTTGATCTGCAAAACCAATTACGAATGTTGCACCACCTAAAGCTACCCAAATACCAGTAAGATCGACTCCAAAGGAACGTAAAACCAAAAAAGCAGCTATCAAGTAAATTACAGCAGGAACTACTGCTTCTAAGAGAGGTAGTAGCACATCGTCCCACATGGCTTCTGTTTGTTGAGTATACTGCTTCAGGTAATAAATAAAAACTTCAATAAAAACTTGTACTATCCAATAGCTAATTGATATGATTATTCCGGCTGTTATGAGATTTTCAAAGCTGTCAATCACTGCACCTGAAGGCAGACTCTCGAAGGTTAATTTGAGGACACCTAACACAAAAGTAGCTAGAGCCGGATAAGCCGAAACGTTAAGGGTAACTAGGGCAATATCTCGTTCAAATTTGCGAAAAAGGGAACGCAATACATAAAATAAAATGACATAAAGTAAAATGCCGCCAACAAATGTAATTAGTAAGCTACTTAGAACGAAAGCCCAAGTATTTGTTTCAAATGGTAAAAGTTTGTTTAGCATTGTAGTAGTTTTATTGCTCCTATTTATAATTGTTTAATTATCTTTCATCTGAAATCGGTCTTAAATTAAAAGATAATATTTAAAACCCTCATCAGATAAGGGCTTTAAATATTATCAAAGCTACATATAGCAGTCCTAAATCATTTGTGAAAATTCTATATCTCTTTCTTCTTTCTTCCCTTTGTGTCCTTGGCGTTCTTGGCGGTTCGTTTCCTTATTTATATTTTTCACGACTCATTTAGGATTGCTATAGCATAATAAGTACCGAAGAACCAAAAAACTAACGTCCAGCAGTAGCAATGCTTTAAGCTTTTTAGTATATTTATTATTCAATTTCGAGTTTAAGACCAGGGAGTAAACGTTCTAGGTTTTTCAATGATTTTCCTTGCCAAGGCATAGTATTTGAACCTAAGATAAGCAACTGAATTCCTTTTTTCTTACGCAAGCTCAGGACAAATTTTGATAACATACTAATACCGGAACTGTTGAGAAATGCTAAATCTCTTAAGTTCAAAGTCATCGTTGCAGGATCGGTTGCGGCAATTTTATTGAGTAGATTGGTAATTGGTTCATATTCACTCGATCCCCCAAGGCTCAATTCTCCTTTAAAGTTAACTATTGCAGAGTCTGTATAAGCTTCAACAGTGTAATCTCCATCTTTAATCTCTTGCAAAACCATAATATGTTCTTTTCCTAAATAAACAATATTTGAATCAGATACCGATGAATACTATACCTTAAATTGCGCCATTGTAGTTACAGCCATGATTATAGATTCTTGCTGAATAGTTTCTAATTTCCAACCAATTTTAGCTGAGTAGTCATTAATCATGGTTAACAGCCCTAAGCCAGAAGATCCATTTTCGTCAGCACTTTTTTCAACTTGATGCACATACATTTCATGGGTATTTGAAGTTAAGATTTTTTTAATAACTGCTCTCAATTTAGCTTCAGTTTCTAGTTTAATACTATTGCTGGCAAAAATCACGGCAGTGACACTATCTGCGTCATTCAATAAATGAATACCAAATCTTACTTTGTAGTTAGAACTATCATCATTAAACTTCATGGCATTTTCTAAAAGTTCGTTGGCAACATAGCTAACCGCACTTTTACTTTCTTTGATTATTTGTTCTTGATTTGGTTCATTTTCATCTACCGCTAAAAAGTTGGTAAAGTAGTCTGCAAAAAAATGTGCTGAAAGACGATTGCTACGCCAACGTTGTTTGATTGAGCGAGAAGTGGGTGTAAAAGAAAGTTCAAGAGAATCATGTTCTGGAGGAAAGTCAGAGATCAAATCACCAAATAATTCAGTTTTGATTATAGTAGAGACTGTAGATATTGGAATCATAGTTTTTTAATCTCAAAATAATTGTACATAAATGCAGGTTAAGCGCAAATAAGAAGAGTTTTAAAAGGTAAGAATTCAGGAGGCAGAATAGTTAAAAAATCAGAAGAAAATTTGATAAATAAATATACTAGGCATTCTAGATTTCTTATAAATTATGACTACTGAATTTTGGATGCTGAATTCTTACTTTAAAAGTTGAATTTAATGATTTAATACCGCAATTATGCAATACCCAATAAGCTAAAAATCTAAGTCGATGATCGTATATAGGACTAGTATTTGATTTTTGAAATGCACGTAGTAGACTGTCTACGCAAAATAGTGCGTTAGACGTAGGTTGGGTGGAGCAAAGCGCAACCCAACATATATCAGGATGTTGGGTTACGCAAAGCCTCCACCCAACCTACAATTTTTTTGCAATCATTTTAGCCATGACAGCCCATTACAAGACTACCGAGATTTTTTCAGAAATCAAATATGATTCCTATAGCAGTTATAAATCATTTTAAAAATAAATTAACCATAGATGCACAGAGAGAAGAATCGGAGATTTTCATGACTCATTTTGGATTCTAGAGCATTGTTTATATTTGCCGATATTAACTTTCATAAACTTCTTCCTGTCGCTTGAATACTAGCAATGTGATGTCATCAAATACTTTTTGTTTACCAATATGTCGTCGCACATCTAAAATTACTGCATCTTTAATTTCTGATGCTGATTTGTGCCAGTTTTGACTGATTATTTCACATAACGGTTCAAGGCCGTATTGATTTTTATTGATGTCTTTGGCTTCGGTAATACCATCGGTGTAGAGGACAACCCCATCACCTGGTTGTAATTCCAGGGTTATATCGCTAATAAAATCAGTTATGTCATCATCTAAACCAATGGGGAAACCCAAGTCCATTGTGTCAATAAGCTCAATTTGCCCACCTTTGCGGATGATAATTGTTTCTTCGTGCTGTCCACTGATACTTATTTGCCCTTGAGCATAGTTGAGAATCACCAATGTCAAGTTCTTCTCAGAGTTCATCCGTTGCACGTTCTTGCAGATAGTGCGGTTGAGTATGTCAAAGAAGCGCACTGAATCAGATTCGCGGATTTCTTTGAGGAGGCGAACTGCTGTTTGTGTCATTAACATTAACAATCCACTTTCTAGGCCATGTCCAGTTACGTCTCCAATACCAAGAGTTACTACTCCGTCGGTGTGCAGTACATCGTAGTAATCGCCGCCGACTTCATCCGCAGCTTCCATAAAGCCAGCAATATCTAGTCCTTCAATAGCTTCTAGTTCTTCTGGTTTTGGAAGAATCATTTGTTGCATTCGCCGAATTATATCGAGTTCGGCACTCATGCGGAGGTTTTCTCCTTTGAGTTTTTCATTGAGAATATTAATTTCTTCATTAGCTTCGGCTAGTTCAGCAGTGCGTTCTTGAACTTTAATTTCTAGGTTGTGGGCATAATCTTCCAATTGCCGATAGGAAAGCATCAGATTTTTCCATAAAACCTGTACAAGACCAATTATTAATGCGCTGATAACAGTTAATAATGGTGTAAATACAGGAATTAACCAACCACCAAGAAAGGCAATGTAAGCACTGCTAAAAATAATCACCACAGCCAGTAATAAACCACTTATGGTCAGCCAACGTTTTTTAATGTAAATTGCACCAAGAGTGGCACTATATCCAGACCAAAAGATGATTAAGAACCAGTTTAGAGGTTTAACGGTAGCTCGCATCATTGGGCGGCCATCTATGGCGGCGCTGAGAATCTGACTGGTAAGATTTGCGTGAACTACTACTCCAGGGACTAGCTCTGTAGGAAAAAATAAATTGCTATTGTAAGGGGTACTATAGCTATCATTTAAACTGGGAGCTTTTGCACCGACCAAAACTAGGCGATCGCGCATAAAATTAGCAGGTATGCGATTTTCTAAAACATCGGTCATGGAAATATGAGCAAAGCTCTCTAGCCCACCTCGATAATTAATTAAAACTTGGTATCCCCCCATATCAACTTCGTTGTATTGCCCATCATTGCTAGATAGAGGTACAAACTTAGCTTTGCCTAAACCGTAGATTTGTTTATCTGCGTTGATTGCTTTTAATTCAATGCCTTCTTTTTCCAAATATGTTAAGGCTAGTTTGACTCCTAGCCCTTGAGCTAAACTTTGATCAGGTTTACCTAATAAAATAATACCGCGTCGGATTTTGCCATCTGTATCTAAGAGGAGGTCATTAGCAGCTACTTGACCCTGTTTAGCTAGATTCGGTGGTGGTGCAACTGGTTTTCCGGCAACTTTTTCAATGCCAATAAAATTGGGAGTATTTTGAAATTCTTTGACTAGTTCTGCGTGTCCCGGTTCTACGGGTAAATCCCGATAAATATCGATGGCGATCGCTCTTGGTTGTTGTGCTTTGATATTGCGAATCATTTTCGCCATAACGCGATCGGCCATCGGCCATTGCTTGACATATTGAATATCTGGCTCGTCAATTGTGACAATCACAATTCGTTTGTCTACAGCTTCTTGCGGACGAATACGAAATAATTGATCTAAAGTCACCCATTCTAAAATTCTAAAAATACCGATATTACTCCCAGCAATGACTAATCCTGCAACACAGGGAGTAATTATCAGTGTTCCTTGCCATTTTTTCAGTGATTTTTTGAGTTTTTGCCACATCATTCTTTAAAAAGCTGCTGTTAATGGTTCAGAGGCAATATTTTCTAGTCCAACTTGCTTGAGTAAATCGTGCCATTCAGTAGCAAAAGCTTTATTATTTGGTTGCGATCGCTTTGCCGCCGCTAAAATTTTTAGGGTATCATACCATACACCAGCCTCAGCATATTTAGTGGCTAATTCCACAGGAGATGAGGCTAACTCCTGCTCATTAAATGTAGACTTGACTCGTTTTATCCACCCTGTTACAGAATAATTATCAGGTCGGAGAATTCCGCCTGGTTCAATAGGTGCAAAATACCACAGGTAATTTTTATCTATTACTAAAGGTGGTGATGTTGGAGGTAAGGTAATACTAACTACACCGCCATCGGGAGAAACTTTTAGCATTGTCGAATAATGAGGATTTCCGTCTTCGTCTTGGAGGCTGAAAAATACGGTTTCTGCGCCAACTGGAGGCAAATAGACAAAAATTGTGGGGCTTGCTAATACAGTGCGTCCCTGTTTCGTAGGAGGAACTAATGCTGTTAATGGTGCAGTTTTTCCCCTTGTACCACCACCAATACTGCTTCTGGGGGTTGAATTTCCACTAGGTAGAGTCAATTGCACATCACCCCTTGTACCTCCGCCAACGCTGGTTTTAGGTGTTGAACCTCCTGGTAAAGTCAATTGCACATCACCCCTAGTTCCGCCGCCAACGCTGGTTTTAGGTGTTGAACCTCCTGGTAAAGCGAATTGCACATCACCCCTAGTTCCACCGCCAACACTGGTTCTAGGTGCTGAACCTCCGGGTAAAGCAAACTGCACATCACCCCTTGTACCTCCGCCAACACTGGTTCTAGGTGTTGAACCTCCGGGTAAGGCGAATTGCACTTGTCCGCGAACGCCACCGCCAACGCTGGTTTTGGGGGCTGCATCTTTGGGCAGTTTAAATTCCACACTAATGAGAACTTGATTGGTAACGGTTGGATTCTCTTGAGGGAGAAGGCTTGCTAATGTAGAATTGCCTGTCAAAACTATTAATGTGCCGCTAATAGTGAAAAATAAAAATATTTTAGAATTAAACTTAACCATGCTCACCTCTTCTGCTATGTTTACAACCAATTACCGACAAGAACGAAAGAAGACCAAAAATAAGGATGTTTGTATAAAGGATTAGCCATAATTTTGATTTGTGCCTGTTGCAATGCCTCAGCTTTGTTTAGTTTTGGATTACTCAATTGGTGATAAAATTCTTTCATCAAGGAGGAAGTAGACTCATCACTTACTGACCATAAACTAGCAAGAGTACTTTTAGCACCAGAACGTAAAGCAAATCCAGCTAAACCTAATGTTGCACGATTATCACCTACGGCTGTTTGACAAGCACTCATCACTAATAATTCAATCGGTTCTATGTTTGTTTGACTTCTGTTTTTAAACAACAGATCAAAATCTTGAATGGAAATGCGATCGCCCCAGGTCAACAAAAAGGTTTCTTCTGGGTTGGAACTGAATTGACCGTGAGTTGCAAGGTGAACTATGGGGAAAGATTTATTAGCGATCGCCGCTTTTAAACTGTCTCTGCTAAACTTCTGATCTAGCAACACTTGTGAATTAACTTCTGTAGTAACTTCTTTAATTTCTTCTGTAACTCCAGGTAAGGGATTGAAGCCTTGGCGTGCTTCCGTCAATCCAGCCGCTAACACGCTCAATTTTTGGCGTTGCAGTCCTTGAGGAAATAGTTGTAATCCAGGACTGAGAACAACACTATAATTTTCGATTAAATACTGTTTGCCATCATACAGAACAGCCATTGGCAAGTTTCGCAACAAACTATCTGGAATGAAAACTAAAGTTTTGATACTACTTTTCTGGAGTGTTGCTTGAGCAGGTGCAATCAGCCAGTTATAAATTTCTTGGGAAAGTCGCAAACGCTCCTTACTCGAATAACCAGGGGATAGGGAAGAATAAAGTTGTTTTAAAATAGTTTCTATTTGCTGTTTTGGTAGTTGGGTGCTGTAGTGACGCAGAGATTGATTAGGAACTGAAAGAATAACTTCCAGGCGATCGCTTAAAATAATTGGATAAATAACGGCTGCGTGCAAGTCAATTTTTTCTAAAACTACAGGATTGCTATTATCTAAGCAAGCATCCCGAAAAAAGTTATCCAGTTCCGCTAGTTGCAAAGCTTCCATCACTTGCAGAGCTTGTTTAAGGTTGCTTTGATTATCTTTTTGCAACAACAAGCTAACGTAATCTCGATAAATCGGTTCAACACTTTCTTTAAAATTAAACTGTACATCCCGGTTAATTGCCACTAAATCACTACGTAGAGATTGCAAGTTATTAAAAGCAATCTCATAAGCAGGGATGGCGCTATTACTATCTCCTCGTTCTTTAGCAATTGCACCCACCTGTCCCGCCGCACGAGCTACTAAATCTATAGCATTTATTTCTTGAGCTATTGTTAGTGCTTGTTGTGTCAAAGTTGCCGCATCTGCTAACTGGTTGTTTTGTTGGTAGAGTTTACCTAGTTGGTTAAGGGAATAAACTTCGGCTCTCGGATCTTTGATTTCTTTAGCTTGTTGAATAGCTGTTGCTAGCAAGTGGGAAATTTTGACGGCGTTGGTGTCCAAAACTGCTTTTCTACCTTCTCCTGCTGGCTTTAAATCCATCAAACTTTCTGCAAAGTTAATCTTGGCATAAATAGCAGGGCGACTAGGAGGAAGTTGGGTAAGATTGGTTTCTATTTCTGGAATTATTGTCTGTGCTGATTCCCAGTTTTGTAGTTTAACCAACAAGCTCAATTGATTTAATTGTGCTTCTAATTTAGCCTGTAGTTGTGGAGATAAATTAACTGCTTGTTGGTAGTATGTCCAAGCAACATCATATTGTTGTAAGTCTCTGGCAACATTGCCAATACTAAATAAAACTGCACTCACATCAGTTGGAGAGTTGAATTGTTTACTAATTTCCCAACTTTTATCGAGAATTGTTTTAGATTGCTTTAAATCACCAACAGTTTGCAGAGCAATGCCTAAACTTCTCAATCCTTGAGCCTTTAAGAGACTGTCAGGTTGATTTTGCAATTCTGTCACTAGTTCTTCTAACAAAGTTTTGGCGCGGCGATACTGTCCCAGTGTTTGCAAACCTTGCGCCTGATTAATTTGGCTGATGAGTTTACCTGTTTTATCACCTGAGCGCTCATAAGTGACTGCTGCTTGTTTCCAAGTATCTATAGCCGTATCAGTTTGTCCTTGTAGTATTTGGAGCGTTCCTTGGGTGTTTAATGCCTGCGCTAATAGTAAACTGCTTTTAGTATCGGGAATTTTTAAGCTTTTGATGATATTGATACTTTCGGCGATCGCAGTTTGTGCTTGTGGATTTTTTCCTAAATCTTTATATGCTAATGCTAAATAATTAAGAACTTGAACTTGGCTAATTATTTCTTTTTGTGATTGATAAAACTTCAGTGCATTTTCCCAAACTCTAGCTGCTTCTGTGTATTGTCCAGCTTGATAGTAATTTTTACCTTGTTGTAACAACTCTGAAGAATTTGATAGTTGTTGAATTTCCTGATTTGAATCTGATAATATGGATTGATTAGCAACAGCAGGAATATTCTTAATAGCTAATAACAGACTTAATATTAGGCAAATGCAAAAAAGCCAGACAACATTGATTTTTAGATTTGAAAATAACCAAGTTCGCCAAAATTCTTTTTTGTTTAAATAGTTATACCTCTTTCGTCTAGATATTTTCCTCATATTAGTTACAATTTTTAAGGTTAAATTTTTAATAAATTATTTGATTATTTTATATGTAAAATTTATTAATTTTTTTAAATTTATAAAACGCTACAATTAAGATGCTTTTGAGATAAACTCTCTTGAGGTAAAGACGCTACTAATTCTACTTGTCCTTGGGAATTAATTCTTAAGCTTGTGGCTTCGACAATTTGTTGTCTTGTTGGAGGAATTGCAGAAGAACTATTTACTTGATTACTGTTTTGCGTTTGTGCAGTTATAAAATCTCGCGTATCTGACAAGATAGTTTGACCACGAATGGTTGCTGTAGGGTCTGCTGGTAAACCTCCTCTACCTGTTATAGTAAAAGAATTACCTTCCGTGGATGCACAACTAGGAGTAACTATTTTATTATTGCGATCGCTCTCTGGGTTTGGTACTCCTATCAAAGCTGAACTTTGAGCTGCATCCGGTTTATTAATTGATTCAAGGCTAGAAAAATCTAACACAGGATTAAGAACTTCCGGTGGAGGATTAGGAATTTCTAATGGAAGACTAGGAACTTCTGGTGGAGGATTAGGAACCTCCGGTGGAGGACTAGGAACCTCTGGTGGGGGACTAGGAACTTCTGGTGGGGGACTAGGAACTTCTGGTGGGGGACTAGGAACTTCTGGTGGGGGACTAGGAACTTCTGGTGGGGGACTAGGAACTTCTGGTGGAGGATTAGGAACTTCTGGTGGAGGACTAGGAACTTCTGGTGGAGGACTAGGAACCTCCGGTGGAGGACTAGGAACCTCCGGTGGAGGACTAGGAACTTCTGGTGGAGGACTAGGAACTTCTGGTGGAGGACTAGGAACCTCCGGTGGAGGACTAGGAACTTCTGGTGGAGGACTAGGAACTTCTGGTGGAGGACTAGGAACTTCTACTTTTTTGGCGCTAGAAGTAATATTACTGAAGGGGGTAAGTGTATCAGCAAACCCGATTCCTTCAATATCTCTGGTAGTAATATTAATATTGCCACCACTACCTAAGAACGCATTGGCTGTAATATCACTGTTTTCTTCAGGAACAGCAAACAGTAAATCTGTGTTGATAGTGATGTTAGCACCATTTCCACCTGTAGTTTCATTACCTGCAATCGCCAAAATACTACTTCCACCGCGTAATGATAATGAATCTGCTAACTGGAGATTAATATTACCGCCTTCAGTGCTGACTGTTTTTGTGGAAATTAGAGCTTGATTATCGAGGGTTAATTTGTTTCCTTGGATCTCAATGTTGCCACCAATCCCACTACCTTGGCTAACGGTGGAAATAGCAGCACCATCCCGAATCTCAACAAGCTGGGAATCGACGAAGATATTACCGTTGTTACCGCTAGAACCTAAACTTGTATTAGCAAATAAACCCGTATTTGCACCAGACAAGAGAATTCTGTTTGTAGCTTTTAGTACTATATTGCCAACATTTCCTAAACCTTCTGTTCGAGAAAATATCTGACTATTATTAGTAGCAACAAAGGAGCTAGTATTAATTTCTATATCACCAGCTTTCCCTGCACCTATACTCTGGCTTCCTATATTTGAGTTATTTAATAAAATTGAATCAGCATTAATAATGATATTACTAGCATTATTACGATTACTTATGGTGAATAATTTAGCTTGGTTAGCTTCTAAAGAATTAGTAGTAATGATCAGCTTTCCATCTGTCCTTGTTATACTTCTCCCCAAGGAAATCAATGGTGCATTTAGCGTTACATCACCGCCTTGTCCAGCACCAAAGGAAAAACTGCCAATAAATGACTCTCTAAGTGGAGCTTGTTCTTGAATAATTGCAGATTTACTGTTGAGAGTAATGTTACCTCCAACTGTACCGAAAGAAAGAATCTGTGATGATGGTCGTATGATAATATCATCCTGAGCTAAAAGTGTGATATTTCCACCGGGTTTGGAAAATGTAAATGTAGAAAAATCAATTCCTAAACTCGTCAGAAATTGGGGAGTAATAATTTTCCCCCGTGAATCAATCACAATATTTCCCCCCCCTGCACCCCTATCAAATATGCTTAGTACAGAGTTAACTGTAATATTGCCCGATTTAGAAGAATTAGGTTGATACTGATTGGTTAAAAAAACCAGTCCTCCCGAATTGATAATTTGATTGATAGTGATATCTGCGCTTGTTGGTTTACCATCTGTGCTAGGAGTAGGTGAAAAAGCATTGATTACTCCTTTGATTCCAGTTGGATTGAAATTAGTAGTTCCCGCTCTAATATCAACAGTAGGTTGAGCGCTGCCATTAATGATAACTTGCGTTAATCCATCGGAAAGAGTAACGGTTTCATTAATAAAACTAGTTTGGTCTGAACGGTTAACATTAATATTATTAATATTTACACTTCCACCTGCAAAAATGTGAATGGAAGCTCCTGTATAACTATTAAAACTAACATCTCCACTTGAACGAATAATTGGGTCGTTAAAGCTAAATAAATCTCCTTCTTGCCCGTTAATTTGTTCGAGGCTAAAATTACCACCACTAAAAAATTGAGTGTCCCCACTAATCGGATTGGCTGAACGGAAAACCATATTTTCATCAGAAAAGAAGCCACTGGAGGGATCGTTTAAGGCAAAAATATCTATCTTATTTCCTTCAGCTAACAGTTGCTGTTTAGCTGAGGCAATGAAAGGGTAATTTAGGTTGTCCCGCACTTTTAGAGTGTTACTAGCTTGCAAGGTTAAATTGCTACCTGCTTGCAACTGCCCTTGTAAGTCAAGATTTGTACCAACTAAAGTCAAGTTTTGTCCAACTGATAAATTCCCACTGTTAGCGATCGCACCTTGGGGCGCTAACCAACTTTCTAACCCCGGAGGAACATTGACAGTCAACAAGGGGGGTGCTTTAGGATCTTGGGTAG
The DNA here is from genome assembly GCF_015714725.1 of Nostoc sp. WHI. Taxonomy (GTDB): domain Bacteria; phylum Cyanobacteriota; class Cyanobacteriia; order Cyanobacteriales; family Nostocaceae; genus Nostoc. Next base: position 33,293 of record NZ_WBKM01000055.1, on the reverse strand, counting down.
TAAATTGATAACCGTTTTTGAACAAAAGGGCGTTGCTGGTGCTAGCAAAGAAAGAACCAGAGATATCCAAACGCGCATTTGTACCGAAAATTATGCCGTTAGGATTAATTAAGTAGAGATTGGCATTTCCTAATATTCCGAGTCTACCGAAAATATTAGAAACATGGTTTCCTGTAACTCGACTCAGGATATTTTCGACTCCAGAAGGATTAGAAAAGTAAACCTGTTGCTGATTACCTACATTAAAATCTTGAAAACTGTGGAATAGGTTACTACCTCGAATCGCTCCCCCATCTATGCGATCAATGTTACCTTTGGGACTTTGAACATTAGGTGTAACAACAGAGCGTTCGACTCCCAAACTGTCATCAGCAGCTATTTGAGCTACAGCAGTTGTTGTTGAACCCAGAATACAGGCGATCGCCGTACTGCTTGTTAAAATTTTCATCAGCATAGTAGCCCTATCAGTTTCCTCTGTTTCAGCAACACCTGAATTCTTCTTCTACTTAAAGTCAATAATTTTGAACTTTGATTAATTTACGTTTGAGTAGATATACACATTCCAGCCCATTCATAGCTAAAACTCCGATCGCCGGACTAGGTTCGGGAACACTAGTGGACACAACAAACGAGAGTTCAGTGGCTCTAAATCAGTAGGGGATTCGACCCCTACTGATTTACTCCTTCTGAAACTTCTGCCTCCTGCCTCCTGCCTCCTGCCTCCTTCAATACCGAACAACCAATAACTGATAGGATTTCACAAAATTCTTCATAACTTATTTGTTTATCTCCGCTAGTATCGGCTAATTTCAACATTTCTTCGATTTGAATATCAGTAAAATTAGAATCTATATTACGGATACATAGTTTCAATTCCTCCAGAGTAATGTAACCAGAATTATCCACATCAAAATTTTGGAATAATTCTAAAATTTTTGCTTCTGAATCTAAATTGTCTAATAAACCTAGTCGCTCGACGATCGCTTTCCAGAGTCGATCTGGTTCGGTGCGTTTTAGTGCATGTGCTTCTTCCACTGGAGTAATACTATATTGTTGTCTGATGGCATGGATAATTTTCAAATCTCCAGAAGATAAAGTTTGCAAGACATCTTCTAAAGCTTTTATGGAAAAATTTCCAGTAAATGCTTTTAATAATTCTGCTATTTTTGCTTTATCTGGTCGATCGTGCCAAGAACTGAGTATTGTTTCTAAAAGGGTTTCTCGATAACTCGCTAACCGCAAGAGATTTTCCCTACTATGAATTTTTGTAGGAGAGAATAATTCAGGATATTCTGTTACTAATTCTGTAATGATAATTTCGTGTTCTTGGTCAGAAATTTCTAATTGTAGGCGCATCTGTTTAAAGTTTGTCAAGCTCTCCCCTACATCTACATAACCCTCATCAAGAGCGTCTCTTAAAATTCCTTTATAGGCTTGTAACCGTTTCTCTTTATTAAAACTAGGCAGAACTTTTGCTAAAACATAAACTTCGTCTGCACTCAATTCATCTAGCGATCGCCCTTCTAAAAAGCGAGAGGTGTCCAAATTAAGTTTTTGTAATTGTTTTCGCAAACGATTGGTTAACCCCTCTCTTAAATAGAGGTCTCGACCACGTTCCCAAGTTCGATGTAACCATATAGCGCTGCAAACAGCAATCAGAACAGGGAATAGATATTGGAGAGAATTTGGTAATAATGTGATAAAGTTTCGGGCAGCAAAGATAAAGAAAAAGTTAAAAATCAAGAAAGTAGAGAGAGTAAAGATTCGATGACGAATAATTTCAGAATTTGTAGGCTGTTTTTTACTTAATAGATATGCTTTATAACGCTTTTCAATGTTTTTACCTAGCCAATATCCACCTAATGTAAATATTCCCAAAGTTAAAGGAACTGCGACTAATTTAGGAATAGGAATTGCTTCTCCGAATAGATAGAAACCTGGTTTTAATAAATTTGCCCATTGGTTTTCTTCATGTGCCCAAGCTCCAGAAGTATAATAATTCCAATTCCCCGCATACAGATAGTAATAGGTAAAATAACCAATAACTATGCCCATATAGCCGTAGTATAGCCATTGTCGATCTGGTTGGGTAATATTTTCCCAGTAAGAACGTTCTGCATCAATATCCATGCAATGATTACTACAAGCTACACAAGCACTTAGTTCTTTACCATCTCTACTGATAGTACGACACATAGATTGGGTGATTTTTTGTTGATCGCCTTCATGAGCAGTACTATTTAATAATCCTCTAGGCTCACTATAAATTTTCTGTACTGGAGCCATAGGACAAAAGTAGTGACACCAAGACTTACCACCATATAAATAACCAACTACGATAGCCGCTACAATAGTCCCCAACAGAAAAATTCCTAAAGCTAAACGATTAGAATTGATAAACAGAATCCGAGAACATAATCCTAGACAAAACAGACCAAATTGCAAATAAATAGCGTTTTTAAACAACCAAGAATTTTTCGATACTTTAACTATTTCGGTTCTTGCCTTGTCTGCTTTATTATTAACAGCTTTCTTTTGTCTTTGCCATTCTAAAGCTCGCGGAATTTGAGAAATAAAAGATAAAGGGCAAATTCGCCGCCAAAACTCGTGTCCAAACACTAGTAAAATAAAAATACTAGCAGGAATAATTATTCCCCAAAATATGGGCGCACCCAAAGCATAGGGAAATTCTTCTAAACAACTTCCTTGAACTATTACACAGTTCTCTAAATTAATTTTTAGAGGGCTAAGAGTATTTTCTGGATAAGTTAGCCAAGATGTTATGGGATCGTAGAAGAGGGAAAAAATTAAGATTAACCAGCCAATGCTAAGTACCCATCGAACTCGACGAATCTGACGTTCACTAGTATTTACTAACATTTTTGCTCTCCACTTATTAAGATAAAACCTATGACAAAAAACTAATATTGCTGCTTATGTATAATTACGCCTAATTGTCGCGGCTCGCAAACATAAACGCTCCGGCTTGCAAACAAGAAAATTGTTGGCTCAAATTAATTACAAATAAGATTAAACTTCGGCTCACATTATTTGCAAAGAGACTCATTATTATTTGCATGTATTAGCATTAGTTTCTGCTACGGAGAAGTCGTCACCCCTAACGACATTAGGAGTGGCAAGCAATGTACAACCCAAAACAGAACTAAACAACAAAGTATTGCCAGAGCAGATTTTGTTCATTTTGTTTGTTAATTGATTACCCAGATTTAGTTACTTTGTAAGTATTCTCAACCATACATTGTGTAGAGATATTGCGATACAACATCTTTACGCAATGCAACATTTCTACTGAACCGTATTGGCGCATAAGCTTTTGCACTTGTGCGCTTTGATCGCAAAGTTTTGGCGATCGCCACCGATTCATAACGGGTACACCATCGCTAAAGTTTTGCTTAAATCATTCGCGTAATGGATTGTACAGCGATCGCCTTGATCAATGCATCGTACAAGTGTCCTATTTTTGACTAGGATCTTTGTCCTATATAACTAATACTTATGCTGGTTGAAGAAGGCAGAGGGGAGAAGGCAGGGGCATTCTGACCCGCCACTGAATTGTTGCACCGCTAAATCTTCTCTTTCAGAGACGCTGCGCGAACGATTTAGCGGGGGTCTTAAACCCACTTATTCATCCGCTAAATCGATTCAGAATTCAATTCTGAATTCTGGCTCCTGACTCCTGAATTCTGTTTGATAAAAAAATCACATTACTTGACAGGCTTCTTTGCTGAAACTAATAAATAATTCAGTGATGATGAACTTAGGAAATCATCTATAGCAGTCACATTTACCTTATAGGTTTCTTCATCTATCTCTCCTACTTGAAATTCCTTTTCAATCCAAGATTTAAAATCTCGCGAGTGTGTATTCCAGCACTCCTCTGTCGCTTCTAAAACTTCTATCTGCTGGAATCCTGCCTGTTGGTAAAGACCTTTATACTCCTCAATATCTTGGACAATATTTTGAGGAACAACGAGATCGCCGAAATACTTTGTAGTGTTAAAGACAAGATCAGAGAGGATCAGCTTGCCTCCAGGCTTCAATACACGCCAAGCCTCTTTCATAAACTTCTCCCTTGTATTAAAGTAGAAAGCTGCTTCCACACAGATGATGTTATTAAAAGTATCATCCTTAAATTCCATCTGCACAGCATCCATACAAATGATTTTACAGTTTGGTGCATTAACTGCACTTCTGGCTATTTGTTTAGGGGAAATATTGATGCCTACAACATCACCAGGCAAATAATACTTGAGTAGATAACTGGTAGTTGCTCCTAAGCCACAGCCAACATCAAGAATATTTCCCTGCTTATCTGGAATAGCTTCTAACAGCTTTTCCATTAAGTTAAAACTGGCTTCCTGCTGATTTTGAGTATCTGAGCGCCAATAGCCTACATTGAAAAACTCTTCTTGACCGTAGTAATCTCTAGTCAAAGGATCAAGAATTAAATTGTCAAATACAGTAAGAAATTCGTTTTTATCCACAGTTACCTTATTAGTTATTGGTCATTAGTTAACAGCTAATAGTTCGTCTCTCTCTATTCCCCGCTCCCTACTTCCTCCCGCGCTTCTTTGATGCAAGCTTTCAACCGTTGGGCTAAAACCTGGACATGGGGTTCAGCCATAATTGAAACGTGATTGCCTAATACAAAATGGCTCTCCACTGGTTCAGTAGAAAACTCACTCCAGCCCAAGGATAAATCCTGTGAAACTTCAGCAAACTCATTATTAGAGTCTTCCGTCATATCTTCGTTGGCGCGGAGAATTGTCACTTTACCCGGATAAAGATGTTTTGGTACATAATCAACCAGACATAAAGAGCTGCTTCTATAAGCTTGTACGATATTTATCAGTTGCATAGTTTCAGCATTTGGAGGCAGTATGTTAGCAATTTTGAAACAGTTTAAAACGTATTTTAGTTGCTCCTCCTCAGTTAAAGATTGCAAGGTTTCGTAAGAAACATCTAGATTCTTTTCTAAATAAATTTCCAGACCTTGGCTTACTTCAGCTAACCACCTCGAATGCTCCCAATTAAGAGAATCAACAAGTATTTGCTTATCTTTATACGTTGGTGCTGAAGAATCAAATATTGCCAGTAAAGCAACTTTGTATCCTTTTTGACACAACTGTTGAGCCATCTCAAAAGCCAAATTTCCCCCATAAGAATGTCCTCCTAAAAAGTATGGACCTTGTGGCTGAACAGCTTGCATTGCTTCAATGTAATGACTCGCTATATCTTCAATACGAGTAATCTCACCCAATTCCTGATACAGATTATTTTCAAAACCGTATAACGGTTGATCGTCTCCTAAATAACGTCCTAAGTGATAGAAGTAAAACGGTCTACCTCCTGCACCTGGAACACAGAAGAAAGGTAAGTTTGAACCATTTGGTTTAATTGCTACCAAACAAGATGGCAAAGAGTCATCCGATTCTGTTTGGATAATTGTTGCTAACTGTTCAATTGTGGGGTTTTGAAACAGGACTGTTAAAGGAATATCTTTACCAATCTGCTGCTTAATTTGAGTCATTAAGTAGGGTGCTAACAGAGAATGACCACCCAAATCAAAAAAGTTATCTTGTACCCCAATTTTGTCAATTTTTAGAATTTTTGACCAGATTTGTACGAGCTTCAACTCTAATTGATTACGCGCTTCGATAAATCTATTCTTCTCACTAGTGTTAGCAGGAGCTTTCAAGGCGCGGCGGTCTATTTTACCGTTAGGAGTTAGTGGTAGGATTTCTAGAATGACAAAAGCATTTGGCATCATGTACCCAGGCAGTTTATTAGCCAGGAACTCTCGTAGTTCGCCTGTTGTGAGTGTCCCCTGTTTTTGCGGCACTACATAGGCGACTAACCGCTTCTCTCCAGGGGTATCTTCGCGGACAATGACGCAAGATGCTTGCACCTCGCTATGTTGGCTCAGTACAGTTTCAATTTCTCCCAACTCAATGCGGAAGCCACGAATTTTGACTTGATTATCAATACGCCCTAAGTATTCAATGTTGCCATCAGGTAGATAACGAGCTAAATCCCCTGTTTTGTAAAGCCGCTCGGAATTAGAGGATTGGTCTTTTGTTTCCCTTCTATCCCTCTGCCCACCTGTCCCGTGTACGGGGTTCCTGCCATAGACCTCTGCCCCTCTGCTTCTTAGGAAAGGATTAGGGACAAATTTCTCATTAGTCAACTCAGGGCGGTTAAGATAGCCGCGTGCTAATCCTACTCCAGCAATGTGCAGTTCTCCTGGTACACCAATCGGCACTGGTTGTAAGTATGAGTCTAAGATGTAGATTTGTGTGTTGGCTATAGGGCGACCGATAGATATTTTCTCATCATCTTTAGTGCATTTGGCGATCGCAGCACAGACGGTAGTTTCCGTTGGCCCATAAGCGTTAAAGAAGTTTCTCCCAACAGACCATTGTTTTATCAGTTCAACAGAACAAGCTTCTCCGGCGACAATGATTGTTTGCAACGCAGGCAATTCCTCAGCAGGCAGGACTGCCAATACTGATGGTGGTAGAGTGACATGAGTGATGCCATAGTTACGTAATCGCTCAATTAAAGGTGTACCAGGTGCTAAGGAGTCTTTTGTACCTAAGTAAAGGGTTGCACCTGACCCTAAAGCCATGATGATTTCCGAGATAGAAGCGTCAAAACTCAGGAAGGCAAACTGGAGAATGCGACTATCTGAATGCAAACCAAAAGTTTGAATCTGAGCTTGAGCTAAGTTCACCAATCCGGTGTGCTTAACCATTACTCCTTTAGGTTTACCTGTGGAACCGCTCGTGTAAATCACATTAGCTAAATGAGTAGCACTCACGACTCCAGTCAGATTATATTGGTTGTTTTCGTCAATTTGTGACCAGATTTCATCTAAACAGACAAGCTGCCCTTGATACCCATTTAGTTTATCAAAGAGTTGCTTTTGGGTCAGCAGCACGCCAAGTTGAGCATCTTCGAGCATAAATTGTAAACGCTCTTGGGGATACTCAGGGTCAAGCGGCACATAAGTCCCACCTGCTTTGAGAATACCCAGTAGCGCCACTAGCATTTCTAAAGAACGCCCGACACACAACCCAACCAGTACATCGGCTCCCACACCCAAAGACCGCAAGTAGTGTGCCAATTGGTTCGCACGACAATTTAATTCATGGTAGGTGAGTTGTTCATCTTTAAACACCACCGCCACTGCATCAGGGTTACGCTCTACCTGCTCCTCAAACAACTGATGGATACATTTATCATAGGGATACTCTACTAGAGTATCGTTCCACTCCACCAACAATTGATGACGCTGTGCTGGACTCAACAAGGGTAATTCAGAAATTCGCGCTTGTGGATTGGTTACAATTGCTTGGAGTAAAGTTTGAAAATGTTGGGCTAGACGAGTAATTGTATTCGCCTCAAATAAATCAGTGTTGTAACACCAAACGCCCTCTAAACCTCCAGGAACTTCCCAGTAGTTTACTTCCAAGTCAAACCTAGCCCTAATATCAATTGGTAAGGGCATATTCTGAATATTTAATCCTGACAAATTCTTAGAAGACTGCGGCGCATTTTGCAGAGAAAACATCACCTGTACCAAAGGATTACGGCTCAAATCCCGCTCAGGCTGTAGCTTTTCTACCAACATTTCAAAAGGTAGGTCTTGGTGAGCATAGGCTGACAAGGTTGTTTGCCGCACTTGTGCCAAAAATTCAGCAAAGCTGGGATTGTTAGAAAGATTGCCCCTTAATGCTAGGGTGTTAGCAAAAAATCCCATTAACTGCTCTATTTGAGGGCTTGTACGGTTGGCGATAGGCGAACCAACAATAATATCTGGTTGACCACTATAACGAGAAATTAACACCAAAAACGCTGCCAGTAAGGTCATAAACAACGTTGCGTCTGACTCCTGGCTTAATTGCTGGAGGCGTTGCGTGAGTTCTCGATCTAGCACAAAAGACTTAGCTGCACCCTGAAAAGTCTGGATTGGGAGACGCGGTTTATCGGTGGGTAGTTCTAGTACGGGAGGAACACCCGCTAACTGTTTTTGCCAGTAATTAAGTTGGCGTTCTAGAACTTCGCCGGTTAACCACTGGCGCTGCCAAAAGGCAAAGTCAGCATACTGGATGGATAATTCGGGCAGTGGGTTGGGCAATCCTTGGATAAAGGCTGCGTATAGTTGAGATAACTCACCAAAGAAGATGTTTAAAGACCAACCATCATAGATAATGTGGTGCATCTTCAACAGCAGTACATACTCTTTGGGACTTAGTTGGAGTAGGGTGAATTGTACTAAAGGCCCAACAGCCAAATCGAAGAGCGTAGACGCAAGAGACTCCGCTATTTGACGAATTTGGGCAGTTTGCTCTTCGGTGGACAACTCTTGCAAATCATGGATGCGTAAAGTTAAGGCTGTGTCCGGGGCAATTCGCTGGATAGGTTTCCCCTCTACTGTGGGAAAAGTGGTTCTTAAAATCTCATGGCGGCGGACAAGTTCACTGAGGCTTTGTTCTAGTGCTGCTATATTGAGCGCACCGTGTAGCCGCAGTGCCTCCAACATATTGTAAGAATCATTGTCTGGTGAAAGCTGCTGGATAAACCAGAGTCGCTGTTGGGCAAAGGATAGCGGTAACTCACAATCCCGTGGCACGGCTTGAATGACAAGTTGCTCGGAGACTTTAGCTTGTTTGGCTTCTTGCAATAAGGAAATAATTTCAGTTTTACGCCCAGCTATTTCTTGGCGCAGGGTTGGAGTTAACACCCCATCAGGGGCATGACAACGTAAGCGATCGCCATCTGTCTCTAGGTTAATACTCAAACTTCTTAGTTGACAAAGCAATTCAAAGGTGCTATTAGTCATTACTCAAAACTCCACTATTTGGCCACTGACTTCTGTAACCGCTAAACCTTCTGCTGCCCAATCCATTACTTCCATGTAAGATGCAAGTCCGGCTACTGTGGGAAACTCAAACATCTTTTGCACAGATAGACCAAATCCCAAAGCTGAGTTAATTCGTGACACCACTTGAGTAGCTAACAGGGAATGTCCGCCTAGTTCAAAGAAATTATCTTTAACACCAATGCGTTCAGTTCCTAAAACTTCGCTCCAAATTTGCACCAGTTGAGCTTCCAGAGGTGTGCGGGGTGAAACAAAGCCAGTAGCAAGATTTCTCGTAGCCGTATCCGGTGCAGGTAGGGCGCGACGATCAACTTTGCCATTGGGTGTCAAGGGCATGGCTTTAAGGAGAACAAAAGCTTGGGGAACCATATAGTTAGGTAGCTTCTGTTGGATCAAAGAGCGCACTTGCGGGACTAATTTCTGAACTAACTTACTATATAGGGGATTATTGGTGTACTCAGTCCAGGGTTTAGCAGTAATGGACGAACTATCCCAGAAGGCGGCTTTGTATGCTTGATTGCGGCAGAAAACCACATCATAAGAACCATCTTGACTACTTTCCCACCAACTGAGTTGGACTGTGTAGCCGAGTTCCTGCCCCAACTGGTAAAACTGTTCGGGGTTAATGCCAACTGGGGAGTGTTGTGCTAGTAGTTGCTGTAGTTGCCCCACGGTTTCGACGGCTGGGGGATTTTCCCACCATTGCCAAATCTGTAGTGCTGGCTGCACCCGTTTATTAGGTACACCCCTAATTCCCAAAATTTCTGGCTGTCGGGTGAGTAGTTGATTTTCAATTTGTTTTAATGACAGCCCGTCTAGTTGCCAGTTTAACCAAGGAACTACCGTCACTTCGGCTTCTCCTAAAGGAGACGCTACGCGATCGCTCAGTACAGGTGTTTGGACATCAGTATTTATATGCAGGGTAACATCATAGCGGAATTGCGTTAACTCGTTTTGGGCGTTACCGCGCTTGGGCTGAATTTCTACCCAAGTAATTTGGGGAAAACGTGTTTGGAGGGCGATAAAGAAACCAGGATCAATCAGTAATTCTTCTTCAGCAGCCACACTAGAATTTACCTGCTGTTGCCATTGCTCAGTTGTTTTGTCTTCTGAGGCTTGGGACAACTGCACGGCGGCATGGAATGCTTCCAACAGAGGCAAAGAGCGCACATCACCCATGAAGATTTTACCTTGTTGAGCGATCGTGGCGATCGCGCCTTCGATTACCTGCAACAGATAGTCCACACTGGGGAAGTACTGGACGACAGAGTTGATCACTATAGTATCAAACTCTCCTTGGGGGATACCGTCAAAGTTATCTGCCGTTCGTTGTAGCAAATGCACATTATCTAAACCTGATAATGTTTTATACATCTGATCAACGTGTTGTAGGGCGGCACTGGAATAATCAATCCCCCAATACTCCTTACTTTTGGGAGCTACGCGAGATAGGAGTAACCCCGTACCACAACCAATTTCTAATACTCGCTGCGGTGACAGAGACAGGATGCGGCTGACTGTATTCTCAACCCACTCGCGCATTTCCCAATCTGGGATGGCTTGTTTGGTGTACGAACTGTTCCAACCACTGATATTAAAAGTCAGGTCATCGGCGGTTGTTTGCGGTTGTCCGTAAGCTTGTTCATAGAGCATTTGCCAGTCACTGACGTACTCACTCTGCCATTGAGCTAACTGTTGGGGTAAGACTTTGTTTTTCAGCGCAGGTACTAAGTAAGCTACTAGCTGTTTATCACCAGTGCGATCAATTTTGGCAACAACGACACCTTCCTGTATTAAGGGGTGTTGAGTCAAAACATCTTCAATTTCCCCTAACTCAATACGGAAACCACGAATCTTGACTTGGTTATCAATGCGTCCCAAGTATTCGATATTGCCATCTGGCAAATAACGAGCTAAGTCACCAGTTTTGTACAGTCGGGAATGCGGTTCATCGCTAAAGGGATTAGAGATAAATTTCTCTTGTGTTAATTCCACACGGTTGATATAACCTCGTGCCAATCCCACACCACCAATGTGTATTTCTCCTGGTACACCAACGGGTACTAGTTGTAAATGCGAATCTAAAATGTAGATTTGTGTGTTGGCAATGGGACGACCAATAGTAACTTTTTCATCTTCAGGATTGCATTTGGCAATTGTGGCGCAGACGGAGGCTTCTGTCGGTCCATAAGCGTTGAAGAAGTTTCTCCCCACTGACCAAAGTTTGACGAGTTCAGGCGAACAAGCTTCACCAGCAACAATAATCGCTTGCAGTGCTGGAAGTTCCTGAGTTGGTACGACTGCTAAGGCTGATGGTGGTAGGGTGACATGAGTAATGCCATCATTACGTAATCGCTCAATTAACGGCGTACCTGGCATGATTGAGTCTTTTGTTGCCAGGTAAAGTGTTGCCCCTGACCCCAAACTCATCAAGATTTCGGATATGCAGGCATCAAAACTAAAGGAGGCAAACTGAAGAACGCGATTATTAGACTGCACACCAAAAGCCTGAATCTGTGTTAGAGCTAAGTTATACAATCCCCTATGCTCAACCATCACACCTTTAGGTTTACCTGTGGAACCGGAAGTATAGATTACATTTGCTAGATGAGAAGCTGTGACTTCAATAGTCAAGTTATCTTGGTTATTGGAATCAATTTGTGAGCAAACTTCATTTAAAAATACCAGTTTTGCTTGATGTTGGGGTAGTTTATCTAGCAGTCGCTCTTGGGTCAGAAGTACTCTAACTTGCGTATCTTCTAACATAAAGCTGAGGCGATCGCTAGGATACTCTGGGTCAAGGGGTACGTAAGCACCACCAGCTTTGAGAATCGCCAACAGTCCTATGACCATTAAGGGCGTACGCTCCACACACAGCCCTACTAGTACATCCGCTTCCACACCCAAAGACCGTAAGTAATGGGCTAACTGATTTGCTCGACAATTCAATTGGTGGTAAGTCAGTTGTTGATTCTCAAATACTACCGCCACTGCATCAGGGGTACGTGCTACCTGCTCCTCAAACAACTGATGAATACACTTATCTTGAGGATAACCCACCTGAGTCGAGTTCCACTCTACCAACAATTGATGGCGTTCTGGCTCGCTGAGTAAGGGGAGTAATGCTACTGGCTGCTGCGGATTTGCGGCGTAGACGCTCAGCGGCTTGTCGTCAGACATCGCTTTTAGTAAAATCTGGAAGTGCTGCATCATCCGGGCGATCGTTGCCGCATCAAATAAATCACGGTTGTAAGAGCAGAAGCCCCCAAGTCCTTCAGGTGCATCCCATAAGTAAACTTCTAGGTCAAGCCGAACTGAGTCAAGTCCTGAAGCCATCCCTTCAACTGTTAAACCAGGTAGTTCCAAAGGCGCAAAGGGAGCATTCTGGAGGGCAAATACCACCTGTACCAAAGGATTGCGATCTAAGTTCCGCTCTACTTGCAATTCTTCGACTAACATCTCGAAGGGCAAATCCTGATGGTCGTAAGCCTCTTGAGTTACCCGTCGCACCTGCGCCAGTAAAGCTTCAAAAGTTGGTTCTTGGGATAAATCGAATCTCAGTGCCAAGGTATTGACAAAAAAGCCAATTAACCCTTCTATTTCTGTGCGGTTGCGATTGGCGATCGGTGAACCAACTACCAAATCTGTTTGTCCACTGTAGCGAGACATTAACGCTACAAAACCCGCTAGCAATGTCATAAACAGCGTACTTCCAGACTCTTGAGAGAGCTTTTTCAGCTGTTGCGTTAGGTTGGCATCTAATTGCAGTCGTTCTGTACCACCTCGGAAAGTCTGTATAGCTGGGCGGAGACGGTCTGTGGGTAGTTCTAACAGAGGTGGCGCACCTGTTAATTGTTGCTTCCAGTAGCTTAACTGACGCTCTAGCACTTCATTTATCAGCCATTGACGCTGCCACACAGCAAAGTCGGCATACTGTATGGGTAACTCTGGTAACGTTATAGGATTACCTGTGGCGATCGCTCGATAATAGGCTGATAATTCACTGATCAGCACACCCAGTGACCAACCATCAGCTGCAATATGGTGAATTGCGAATGCCAATACATACTCGTCTTGAGCAACTTGCCACAGCTTGACTCGTAGCACAGAACCATTAGCCAAATCGAATGGTTTGCAGGCTTCTTCCGCCACCAGTTGCTCAACTCGTTTGATGGGGTCTGGCAGATTCTGTAAATCGACCACTGGTAACGTGAAGGTTGTATAGGGGTCTATTACCTGTACTGGCTTATTATCCTTGATCCCAAAGCGAGTCCGCAAAGGTTCATGGCGTTGCACGATCGCCGCAAAAGCTTGTTCCAAAGCTTTAACATTGAGTTGCCCCACTAAACGCAAAGCTAAATCTATTGTGTAAGCACCACTTTCACCTTCTAACTGATTGACAAACCACAACCTTTCCTGCGCCCATGACAGGGGTATATCTGCATTTCTGGAAACAGGTACAATCGGCGTTACTGTTAGATTAGAACCAGTTTCTAGCTGACTGGAAATTACTTCACTTAACTGAGCGATCGTTGGTGATTCAAAGAGATAACGCAACAGTAACGAAGTTCCAAAGGCTTCTTGTAAGCGAGAAATTACCTGAGTAGCTAGTAGAGAATGTCCTCCTACTTCAAAGAAATTATCATCAATGCCTACTCGCTCTAACCTCAGCACTTGCGACCAAATCAGGGCAATTTTTTCCTCAATAGAGTTGCGGGGCGCAACAAATTTATCTGCTATTTCAGTATCTAAATCTGGTGCAGGCAGGGCGCGGCGGTCTACTTTACCGTTGGGAGTCAGGGGTAGAGCTTCCAGAATGACGAAAGCATTGGGAACCATGTAGTCTGGCAGTTTAGCTTTTAAGAATTGCCGCAATTCGTCGCTTGTCGGTGTCACCTGTTTTTGCGGCACTACATAGGCGACTAACTGCTTCTGTCCAAGGATATCTTCACGGGTAATTACACAAGATGTCTGTATATCTTCATGTTGATTCAGTACAGTTTCAATCTCTCCCAACTCGATACGGAAACCCCGGATTTTTACTTGGTTATCAATGCGCCCTAAGTATTCAATATTACTATCTGGTAAATACCGTGCCAAATCCCCCGTTTTATATAATCTACTCTCTCCTGCTTTCGCAAAAGGATTGGGGATGAATTTCTCATTGGTTAACTCTGGTCGGTTGAGATAGCCGCGTGCCAATCCCACACCACCAAGGTACAATTCTCCCGGTACACCAACAGGTACAGGTTGTAAGTTTTGGTCAAGGATGTAGGTTTTCGTATTAGAAATTGCCTGACCAATAGGAATAGTTGTGGCTGTGTCTACTAACTCCTCTATCAAATACCAAGTAGAAAACGTAGTATTTTCTGTAGGGCCATAGACATGGAGTAGGTGCTGTGGTGCGCCTTTATCTAGGACTTCCTGCACCCATCTGGGGTCAACCGCTTCCCCTCCAAATAGCAGATATCGTATAGAAGCAAATGCTTGCGGTAACAAATTTGCTAATTGATTGACTAAAGCTGTGGTTAAGAATAAGACGCTAACTTTGTGGGAGCGCAGATTCACAGCAAATTCTTGAGGCGAAAGTAATACAGACTTGGTAATGATGACTAGTCTTGCTCCATGCAGCAATGCTCCCCAAATCTCGAACGTAGCAGCATCAAAAGCAATATTTGCCGCTTGAGCAATACAGTCATCGGGTGTTAACTGTATATAGTTGGTGTTTAAGACCAATCGATTTACAGCTTGATGTGTGACGACTACTCCCTTGGGTCTGCCTGTAGAACCGGAGGTGTAAATTACATAAGCTAGGTTTTCTGCACTGACTGTGCTGTTGAGATTATCCTGATTTTCTTGGTAAATAATTTGCCAGTCAGTATCTAAGCAGACCACACGGGCTTGATGTTGAGGAAGAGATTCTACTAATTTGTCTTGAGTCAATAGCACTTTTACCTGAGTGTCTGCCAGCATAAATTCTAGGCGTTCTTTGGGATCTTCATGGTTAAGCGGCACATATGCCCCACCGGCTTTGAGAATACCCACTAGTCCCACCATCATCAAGGGTGTACGCTCTAAACAAATACCCACTAGCTCATCGGCTCCCACACCCAAGGACTTCAGGTAGCGCGCCAATTGGTTGGCACGACAATTTAATTCATGGTAGGTGAGTTGTTCATTTTCATACACCACCGCTACTGCATCCGGTGTACGTTCTACCTGTTCCTCAAACAACTGATGGATACATTTATCTGCGGGATAATCTACCTGTGTGTCATTCCAGTCGATTAATAACTGCTGCTGCTCAACTGTTGTCAATAAAGGCAGTTGGGAAATGCGCTCTTGGGGATTAGCCACAATTGCTTCCAGCAATGTGACAAAATGACCCGCCATCCGGGCGATCGTGCTTGCATCAAATAAGTCAGTATTGTATTCCCATACACCCACTAATCCTTCATCAGTGCTGCCCATTGCTAAAGTCAAATCAAACTTAGCATTTACACTTTCTGTGGACAGATGAGTAATAGTTAGTCCCGTCATTTCTACTTCAGACATGGGTGCATTCTGAAGCATAAACGCCATTTGGAACAGTGGTGTATGACTGAGGTTGCGTTCTGGCTGTAATGCTTCCACCAGCATTTCAAAGGGCAAGTCCTGATGAGCGTATGCGCCTAAAGCTACTTCCCGAACACGACCCAGTAAATCACAAAAACTGGGATTTGCAGATAAATCAGTCCGCATCACTAAGGTATTGACAAAAAAGCCAATTAACCCTTCTATTTCGCTGCGATTACGGTTAGCAATTGGTGTACCCACCAAAATATCTGCTACACCTGTGTAGCGGTACAGCAAAGTATCATAAGCTGCTAACAGCGTCATGAACAAAGTTGCCCCTTGCTGGTGACTGAGTTGTGTCAGCCTTTCGGTTAACTGGGGTGAAAGTTCAAACTTTTGGTGTGCGCCAGCGAAAGTCTGTACTGCCCCTCTGAGTCGGTCTGTGGGCAGTGCTAATAAAGCTGGGGCATCTTTGAGTTGCTCTTGCCAGTAATCCAGTTGGCTTTGCAGTACATCGCCTTGCAACCACTGTCTCTGCCATAGTGCAAAGTCTGCATACTGAATTGGTAGTAGTGGTAAAGTGGTTGGCTGACCTTGAGCGTAAGCATTGTACAACGCTGTTAATTCTTGGACAAACACACCCATTGACCAGTCATCAGAGATAATGTGGTGCATACACACTAACAAGATATGTTCTGCCTCATTTAGCACTAGTAACGTCGCCCTGATTAATGGTTGCGTTGCTAGGTCAAATGGTTGCAAAGCTTGTTCTTGCGCTAGTTGCTGTACAGTTATTTCTTGCTGGTTTACAGGCAGATGTTGTAAGTCAACAACGGAAACTTGCCAATCTGTGTGTGTTTGAATAATTTGCCTTGCTTGTCCATCAACGGCGATGAAGTTAGTGCGTAAGGCTTCGTGACGCTGAATAATTTCTTGCAAGCTTTGTTCTAAGGCAGCTTGATTCAGAGTTCCTACTAGACGCAAAGCTTCAGGAATGTTATATAAGGCACTATTCGGCTGTAACTGTTCTAAAAACCACAAACGCTGTTGAGCGAATGACAGTGATAATTCCGCATCTTTTGCCCTTGGCAAGATGGATGGAGAAGTTAGTTCTAAATTTTGTGGCTGCAATTGCCCAATCAAATCCGCCAATGCGGCAACTGTTGCTGCTGCAAAAATGCTACGTAATGGTAGTTCTATTTTGAAAATGTTGCGGATGCGGGAAACCAATTGTGTTGCTAGTAAGGAGTGTCCCCCTAGTTCAAAGAAATTATCATGAATGCCTACCTGCTCTAGTTTCAGCACTTGCGCCCAAATTTCTGCCAGCGTTTCTTCAGTGGGGGTGCGTGGTGCAACATAGTTGTCTATTTGTTCGCTCTGTAAATTTAGTGCGGGTAGGGCGCGGCGGTCTACTTTACGGTGTGCTGTGAGTGGTAGTGACTCCAGAGCCACGAAAGTGCTTGGAACCATATAAAGCGGCAGACGATTGGAAATGAACTGGCGCAGTTCGCTAATTGCGGGGATCTCTTGGGCATAAGGTACTATGTATGCGACTAGGCGTTTATCCCCAGGAGTATCTTCGCGGAGGATGACACAAGATGTCTGCACATCGGGATGTTGGTTGAGTACGGCTTCGATTTCTCCCAACTCGATACGGAAGCCTCGTATTTTTACCTGATTGTCGATGCGTCCAAAGCACTCGATGTTGCCATTGGGTAAGTAGCGTGCCAAATCCCCAGTTTTGTAGATGCGATCGCATTTGGGATCTTTAAATTGGTTGGGGAGAAATTTTTCCTGGGTCAATTCTGGGCGGTTGAAATAGCCTCTTGCTAAACGCACACCCCCAATGTGCAGTTCGCCTCTGATACCAACGGGTACTGGCTGAAGATTACGGTCAAGGATGTAGATTTGTGTATTGGCGATGGGACGCCCAATGAGGACTGTATTAGTTTTTCCTGATTCGGGATGTAGTAGATCGTGGACTACGGCTGTTACTGATGCTTCAGTGGGGCCGTAGACATTCAGACAAGTGATGCGATCGCGTACTAACTCCCGCCACATGGTAACAGTTTCTGGTAGCACTGCATCCCCACCCACAGCCACTAAGCGCAAACATTGCGGCACAGTGGCATAGGATTGAGCTACCGCCACTGTCCATTCATGCCAATAGGCTGGAGTGATATTTAAGACAGTCAGCTTTTGTTGTTCAATAAATTTGGCAAGATTGGCAAAGTCAGAGAACATTTGTACTGGTCGAACGACCACGGTTCCGCCTTTATACCAAGTGGGGAAGATTTCTTCTACCGCCACATCAAAGCCAAGGGAAGCAAATTGCAAGACGCGATCGCTACTAGTCAGACCAAATACTTCGCTAATGGCACTGCTATGATTCACCAAAGCTGCATGAGTCAACGTCACGCCTTTAGGTTTGCCAGTAGACCCAGAAGTGTACAACAGACAAGCTAAGTTTTCTGGTTTTGCTCCACTCACCAAATTTTCTTGACTTTGAGAGTTAAGTGTCTCAGATTCCGCATCTAAGACGATGACTTTTACCCCTTGGACTGGCAAGGAATCAAGCAATTTCTGCTGGGTGATTAGTATAGCAACTTGTGAGTCTTGGGATATATCAGCTAATCGCTGCTGGGGATAATCAGGGTCTAGAGGAACATAACCGCCGCCAGCTTTGAGGACAGCTAACAATGTCACGATGATGGATAGCGATC
The DNA here is from genome assembly GCF_015714725.1 of Nostoc sp. WHI. Classification (GTDB taxonomy): domain Bacteria; phylum Cyanobacteriota; class Cyanobacteriia; order Cyanobacteriales; family Nostocaceae; genus Nostoc. The sequence goes on along the minus strand of NZ_WBKM01000055.1, from coordinate 15,110 downwards.
GCTCTAAATAAATCCCCACCAAAACCTCTTGTTCCACGCCCAAAGATTGTAGATAATGTGCTAATTGATTCGCTTGGGTGTTTAACTCCTGATAAGTCAGTTGTTCATTATCAAACACCACTGCAACAGCATCAGGTGTGAGTTCTGCTTGCTGCTCAAATAATTGATGGAGACATTTATCTTCAGGGTAATCACCTTGAGTGTCATTCCACTCAAATAGTATCTGCTGTTGCTCAACTGCCGTTAACAAAGGCAATTGGTCAATTCGCTCTTGGGGATTAGCCACAACCGCTTCCAGCAGAGTCACAAAATGACTCCTCATCCGCTCGATGGTGCTATGGTCAAACAAGTCAGTGTTGTACTCCCACACGCCCACCAATCCAGTAGGAGTATTCTGCATCGCTAGAGTCAAATCGAATTTTGCCATTGCAGTTTCTATTGGCAACGAACTGACAGTTAACCCAGTCAACTCTACGGTTGAGAGGGGGTCATTTTGCAGCAGAAAATCCACCTGAAATAGTGGTGCATGGCTGAGGTCTCGTTCTGGCTGCAATGCTTCTACCAGCATTTCAAAAGGCAAGTCCTGATAAGCATAGGCATCCATTGCCATTTCCCGAACACGACCCAGTAACTCGTTAAAGCTGGGATTGCCTGATAAATCAGTCCGCAAAACTAAAGTATTGACAAAAAAGCCAATTAACCCTTCTATTTCACTGCGATCGCGGTTAGCAATTGGTGTACCCACCAAAATATCCGCTACACCTGTGTAGCGGTAAAGTAATGTATCAAATGCTGCCAACAAGGTCATGAAGAGGGTACAACCTTTCTGTTGACTGAGTTTGGTCAGTTTCTGAGTTAACTCAACAGAGAGTGCAAACTCTTGATGTGCGCCTGCAAATGTCTGCACTGCTCCTCTAGGTCGGTCTGTGGGAAGCGGTAATAAAGTGGGTGCGTCTTTGAGTTGTTTTTGCCAGTAATCCAATTGACTTTGAAGTACATCGCCTTGCAACCACTGTCTCTGCCAAATGGCGAAATCTGCATACTGAATCGGTAGTCGTGCTAAAGTGGTTGGCTGACCTTGAGCGTAAGCGTTATACAAAGCTGTTAATTCTTGGACAAACACACCTATTGACCAGCCATCTGAGACAATGTGGTGCATACACATTAATAAGATGTGTTCTGTCTCTGACAGCACCAGTAAAGTCACCCTAACTAATGCTTGGTTTGCTAGGTCAAAGGGTTGCAAAGCTTGCTGTTGCGTTAATTCCTGTACAGCTATTTCTTGCTCGTTTCCAGGCAGATGTTGCAAATCAACAATTGATACCGTCCAAGATATATCTTCCTGCTCCCTAATAATTTGCCTTGCTTCTCCATCAATAGCGATGAAGTTGGTGCATAAAGCTTCGTGACGCTGAATGATTTGTTGCAAGCTTTGTTGTAGCGCAACTTGATGCAAAGTTCCTACTACGCGCAACGCAAAGGGGATATTGTATAAAGCACTGTTTGGATCGAACTGGTCTAAAAACCATAAACGCTGTTGAGCAAATGACAGTGGTATTTCTACATTCTCTGCTCTTGGCAAGATTAATGGAGCGACCAGTTTTAACTCCTGTTTCTGCAATTGCTCAATTGATTTTGCTAATTCACCAACTGTGGCTGTGGCAAACAACTCACGCAATGGTAGTTCTACTTGGAAAATCTTGCGGATACGTGAAACTAATTGCGTTGCTAGTAGCGAATGTCCACCCAGTTCAAAGAAGTTGTCATGAATGCCTACTTGCTCTACTTTCAGCACTTGCGCCCAAATTTGCACCAGCATTTCTTCGGTGGGGGTGTGTGGGGCAATATATTTATCTGCGTCGCTTTGTAAATCCGGTGCGGGTAGGGCGTGACGGTCTACTTTATCATTAGGAGTTAGTGGCAAGAACTCCAACATTACAAACGCCTGAGGCACCATGTATCCAGGCACTTTATTGGCAAGGAACTGACGCAGTTCGCTAGTTATGGGTGTCACCTCTTTTCGCGGCACTATGTAGGCGACTAGGCGCTTCTCTCCTGGGATATCTTCGCGGGCAATGACACAACAAGCTTGCACATGGGGATATTGGCTCAAGACGGTTTCAATTTCTCCCAATTCAATGCGGAAGCCACGGATTTTAACTTGATTGTCAATGCGTCCTAAGTATTCTATATTACCGTCAGGTAAATAGCGTGCCAAATCCCCAGTTTTATATAATCTACTCCCTTCTGCCTTTTCAAAAGGATTGGGGATAAATTTTTCCTGTGTCAACTCTGGACGGTTGAGGTAGCCTCTTGCCAATCCCGCACCGCCAATGTGCAATTCTCCTGCTACACCAATGGGAACTGGTTGTAGGTATTGATCTAAGATGTATATCTGAGTATTATGAATGGGTCGTCCAATTGCTATCTTTTGCTTATCAATTTCTGTTGTGGCTGAATCCAGCAATTTGCATTGCGTTGCTTCTACAGTCGCTTCAGTGGGACCATATGTGTTTATTAGCTGAGGGTAGTTACCTATATGACACTGCCACATTCTTAATCGTTGCTCAAGCGCCTGCTCTCCGCCAATAATCAACAAGCGGATGGCATCGGGCAATAGCAAATTGGTACTAGCTAATTCAAAAGCGAGCTGATGCCAGTATGCTGTTGGTAAATTTAACACTGTTAAATTCCAATCCCGGCATTTTTGGACAAACATCTCCACGGAATTTAACATCTTATCGGTTCGCAGCACTAGCATTGCACCACAGCTCAGGCAGGGGTAGATTTCTTCTGCCGCCGTATCGAAACTAATAGAGGAAAACTGTAGTATGCGATCTGTGCTTTGCGGTGGCGCTTCGCTATCGCAATTGCTTAACTTATATTCAACAATTGCCATCAGCGTAAAATTCACTAGGGATTGATGTCGAATCATCACTCCCTTGGGTTTGCCTGTAGAACCAGAAGTGTAGATCACATAAGCTAAATTTTCGCGGCTGGTGCTATTAACTAAATTAGTATCACTCGATTGAGAAATAGATTGCCAGTTAGTATCCAAACAAACAAGCTGTGCTTGATGCTCAGGTAGCTTTTCAACTAAATGCTGTTGAGTCAAGAGTACGGAAAGTTGGGCATCTTCGACCATGAGGCTCAAGCGATCTTGGGGATACTCAGGGTCAAGTGGGACATAAGCGCCACCCGCCTTCAGAATGCCAAGTAATCCCACAATCATTAAGGGCGATCGCTCTACACACAACCCGACTAATACATCGGCTCCCACACCCAAAGACTTTAAGTAGTGCGCCAACTGGTTAGCACGGCAGTTCAATTCATAGTAAGTTAGTTGTTGATTTTCCCGGACTACCGCCACTGCATGAGGAGTACGCTGAACCTGTTCCTCAAACAACTGATGGATGCATTTATCCTGGGGATAATCTACTTGAGTATCATTCCACTCAATCAATAACTGTTGTTGCTCAGTTTTTGTCAACAAAGGCAATTGAGAAATGCACTGCTGTGGATTCGCCACAATTCCTTCAAGCAATGTCGCCAAATGAAGAGCCATCCGCTCAATAGTGCCTGTATCAAACAAGTCAGTGTTGTACTCCCACACTCCCACCAGTCCAGTAGCAGTGTTCTCCATTGATAACGTCAAATCAAACTTGGCAGTTGGGCTTTTTACCTTGAGTTGATTGACAGTTAACCCAGTTAACTCCAATTGAGATATGGGCGAATTCTCCAGCGCAAACATCACCTGGAACAGTGGTGTATGGCTGAGGTTTCGTTCTGGCTGTAATGCTTCCACCAGCATTTCAAACGGCAAGTCCTGATGAGCGTATGCTCCCAAAGCCATTTCCCGAACACGAGTGAGTAACGATGAGAAACTAGGATTTTCAGATAAATCAGTCCGCATCACTAAAGTGTTGACAAAAAAGCCAATCAACCCTTCAGTCTCACTGTGATTGCGGTTAGCAATTGGTGTCCCCACCAAAATATCTGCCACACCCGTATAACGGTAAAGTAATGTATCATAAGCTGCCAACAGCGTCATGAACAAAGTCACTCCTTGTTGCTGACTCAGTTGTGTCAGCCGAAGAGTGAGTTCAAGGGAGAGTGGAAACTGTTGACGTGCGCCAACGAAGGTTTGCACAGGCGGTCTGGGTCGGTCAGTGGGAAGCGACAATAAAGCTGGTGCATTTGCCAATTGTTGAAGCCAGTAACTCAATTGGCTTTGCAGTACTTCCCCTTGCAACCACTGTCTTTGCCAAATGGCGAAATCTGCGTACTGAATCGATAGTGGCGCTAAAGTGGAAGACTGACCTTGAGAATAAGCATCGTATAGCGCCGTTAGTTCTTGAACAAACACACCCATTGACCAGCCATCAGAGACAATGTGGTGCATACACACTAACAACACCTGTTCTGTCTCGGACAATACTACTAATGTTGCCCTGACTAATGCTTGTGTTGCTAGGTCAAAGGGTTGAATAATTTGTTGTTGGGCTAATTGCTGTGTGGCTATTTCTTTTTCGCTTGCTGGCAGATGTTGCAAATCAACAACACAGATTTTCCAATTTGTTTGTGTTTGAATGATTTGTGTTGCTTGTCCGTCAACGGTGATAAAGTTGGTGCGTAAAGCTTCGTGGCGATGAATTATTTCTTGTAAGCTTTGTTCTAAGGCGGCAACTTTGAGAGTTCCTACTAGACGTAAAGCGATGTGGGTGTTGTAAAAGGGGCTGTTCGGCTCTAACTGGTCTAAAAACCACAAACGCTGTTGGGCAAATGACAGTGGTAATTCTGCATTCTCCGTTCGCTTGAGGATGGGTACAGAAGTCAGGGCGATATCTTGTTGTTGCAACTGCTGGAGCGATCGCCCTAATTGAGCTACTGTGGCATTAGTAAACAACTCACGCAATGGTAGTTCCACTTTGAACAAATTGCGGATGCGGGAAACCAATTGCGTCGCTAGTAGGGAATGTCCCCCCAGTTCAAAGAAGTTATCATGAATCCCTACCTGCTCTATTTTCAGCACTTGCGCCCAAATTTGTGCCAGCATTTCCTCAATAGGACTACGTGGGGCAACAAATTTTTCTAGTTGTGTGCTGTCTAAGTCTGGTTTTGGTAGGGCGCGGCGATCAATTTTTCCGTTAGAGGTAAGAGGTAAAGATTCCAGCAACATGAAGGCATTGGGTATCATGTAGCTTGGCAGTTGGTTGCCCAAGAACTGGCGTAATTCTTGGACTGTGGTAGATTGTTCCGGCTTTGGCACTATGTAAGCAACTAAACGTTTGTCCCCCCGTTCATCCTCTCGCACTACCACCGCGTTTTCCCAAACGGCTGGGTGTTGCGCCAGCAATCCCTCAATTTCTCCCAACTCAATACGGAAGCCGCGAATCTTGACTTGGTTATCAATGCGCCCTAAATACTCTAACTCGCCATTAGGTAAATAACGAGCTAAGTCACCTGTCCTATATAATCTACTCCCTCCTACCTCCGCAAAAGGATTAGAGATAAACCTTTGTTGAGTCAATTCAGGACGATTCAAATAGCCACGAGTCACCCCAGCACCACCGACGTACATCTCACCCCTGACACCAATTGGTACTGGCTGTAAATTTTGGTCTAGCAGATATACCTGTAAGTCAGGAATTAGGCATCCAATGACACTAGCCGTATCATGCAAATCAGCTTTGCTCAAGGGACGATAGGTAACGTGTACGGTAGTTTCTGTAATCCCGTACATATTCACTAACTGGGGTGAGGAGTCGCCATGTCGGTCAAACCAAGGCTGCAAACTCTGGAGTTCTAAGGCTTCTCCACCGAAAATTACCAAGCGTAAGCTTGAATCGTTAGCAGTTCCTATAGATTGTTCGGCTTGAATTAACTGGCGGAAGGCTGAAGGTGTTTGATTGAGAACAGTGACTTTTTCTTGACACAATAACTCATAAAATGATTCAGGCGATCGCGTCACTAAGTACGGTACTACTACCAGTCGTCCACCATAGAACAAAGCTCCCCAAATTTCCCAAACAGAGAAGTCGAAGGCATAAGAGTGGAACAGTGTCCAGACATCTTGAGAGTTGAAGTGATACCAAAAGTCTGTCGCTGCAAATAAACGCACTACATTAGCGTGATTGACTAAAACACCTTTGGGCTTACCTGTAGAACCTGAAGTGTAAATGACATAAGCCAGATTATTAGGTGTTACGGTGTTTTCCAGGTTTGTCTTGCACTCTTGAGCAATTTTTTCCCAATCGGTATCTATGCAGATGACACGCGCTTGATGTTGAGAAACAGACTCTACTAAATGCTGTTGAGTTAACAGCACGGGAAGTTGAGCATCTTCTAACATAAAGCTCAAACGCTCTTGGGGATATTCTGGATCAAGCGGGACATACGCACCACCCGCCTTGAGAATGCCGAGTATACCCACAATCATTTCTAGTGAGCGTTCTACACAAATCCCCACCAGCACATCTACACCTACACCCAAAGATTTTAAGTAATGCGCCAATTGGTTAGCTTGGGTGTTTAATTGTTGATAAGTCAGTTGTTGATTGCCAAACGTCACCGCCACTGTATCGGGGGTACGCTGCACCTGCTCCTCAAACAACTGATGGATACACTGATTCTGGGGATACTCCGCCTGAGTATTGTTCCACTCAACTAATAACTGCTGTTGCTCACCTGCTGTTAGCATTGGCAATTGAGAAACTCGCTGCTGTGGGTTGGCGATTATGCCTTCTATCAATGTTTGGAAATGGCCCAACATTCGGGCGATCGCTGCATCATCAAATTGGCTGGTATTGTAGCTCATCCTTATCTGTAATTGCTGACCAGGGTAAGCAACAACTGTTAGAGGATAATTAGTATGTTGAGATAAGTGAATATTCTCTATAGTGAAACTATCATTGTGTGATTTTCGGGCAGCATCAACATGAAAATTCTCAAAGACAACAATACTATCAAACAAAGGTGTTCCTCTAGGGATTTCACTCCACCCTTGAATCTCTGCTAATGAACTATAGGAGTATTGCTCAGACTCTACCTGCTGCACTTGTAAATCTTTCAATAAAGCCAGCACTTGGGTGTCTGCTGCAACTTGAACTCGTATGGGCATGGTGTTGATAAATAGTCCCACCATTGATTCGATTCCAACAATAGAAGGCTCCCGACCAGATACAGTCATACCAAAAACTACATCTGTTTCTTGGCTGTAGCGAGACAGTAATAATGCCCAAGTTGCTTGTACTAAATTATTAAGAGTCAAGCGATTTTGGCGTACAAAAGACTGGAGTGCCGTTGTTAGCGACGCTGTGAACTGAATTTTTTGTTCACCATAGCTGATACCGTATTTATCTGATAGGGGTTTCTCCACTGTCAAATGAGTGGGTGCGGTAAACCCTTGGAGTTTTTGTTTCCAGAACTTTTCAGCTTGTTTTTGATCCTGTTTTTGTAGCCAAGCAATATAGTTGCGGTAGGTGACAGTTGGTTGATAACGGAAAGTTTCACCCTGAGAAATTGCTTGATAGAAGTTCAACAGGTCTTGAAAAACTAATGGTAAAGACCAACCATCTAGTAATAAATGATGACTACTCCAAACAAATTGGTAAGTATTTCTATTTAATTGGATCAGATGTAGGCGCATCAATGGAGCTTGAGATAATTGCAAGCCCTTTTGTCGGTCACATTCTAAGAAAATTTCTAATTGCTGTTGCTGTTCTTGTACAGATAACTCCTGCCAGTTATAGGTTTCGACAGTAACCTGCACCTGCCGATACACTACTTGTACAGGCTGGCTCAAAGATTCCCAAACAAAAGCCGTGCGGAAGATGGAATGCTTTGCTACTATTTTCTCCCAAGCTTGCTCAAAGGTTTGCACATCCAAATTCCCCGTCAAAGTGCAACTTACCTGAGCAAAATATACGCCTGATTCTGGATCGTACAAACTATGAAACAGCATCCCCTGTTGCATCGGAGATAGGGGATAAATTTCTTCAATATTTTGTCTGTTTGTGTTTTTAATATCTGATTTCATAGATTTGCAAATATTTGATCTAGTTCTGTTTGGTTCAGTTGTAATAACGGAAAATCTTCGGTAGTACAACCATCAGTTTTAGAATCAGAAGATAAATTATTGACTAATTCTTCTTCTGTTAGTACCTCTTTGATTTTTTCTGCCACTGCCGCTAATTCGGCGATGGTTTGATGAGTAAATAATTGCTTGGGAGTCAGTTGCAATCCTGCTTGCCTTGCTCTAGTGATGATTAGAATAGTGAGAATGGAATCGCCACCGAGTTCAAAGAAGTTATCATGTATACCTACTTGCTCCACTCGCAGAACTTGAGACCAAATCTGGGCTAAAATTTCTTCTTCCGGGGTGCGCGGCGCAACAAAACTCAGTTCTAGCCCCTCACGCAAGTCTGGTGCAGGTAATGCGCGGCGGTTTACTTTGCCATTGGGAGTTAAAGGTAGGGCTTCTAAGATGACGAAAGCACTAGGAATCATGTACTCCGGCAGCCTAGCTTTCAGAAATTGCCGCAGTTCGTCTGTTGTTGGTGTCACCTCTTTTTGCGGCACTATGTAAGCAAATAAGCGTTTAATTCCTGGGTTATCTTCACGAGCGATGACACAAGAGGTTTGCACATGAGGATTCTGTCCTAAGACTGCTTCGATTTCTCCCAATTCAATCCGAAAACCCCGGATTTTTACTTGATTATCTATGCGTCCTAAGTATTCGATATTGCCATCGGGCAAATAATGGGCTAAATCTCCAGTTTTATAGAGACGGGAATGAGGATCAGTGCTAAAGGGGTTAGAGATGAATTTTTCTTGTGTTAACTCTGGATGATTGAGGTAGCCTCGTGCTAAAGATGCACCACCAATATGCAATTCTCCTGGTACACCTATGGGTACTGGTTGAAGATAGCGATCTAAGAGATAAATTTGTGTATTCGCTAAAGGACGACCTAAAGGAACAGTTTGTGTAGGAGAAGCTGTATTAGATATTAGGTGAGACTCCACTTTAAAAGTGAGTACACCAACAGTGGCTTCAGTCGGCCCGTAATGGTTGAATATCTGACATTGCGGTGCATGAATTAGCAGTTTCTCCACTAAATTTCCACTGGTGGCTTCACCACCTAAAATTAATCGCCGCCAGGGTAATCTCGTTTCAGGTTTAGCAGAAAATAACAAAGCCGCTAAGTGTGAAGGAACTATTTTGAGATAATCAAAAGGATTTTGTTGGCAGTACTCTAAAAAGGCGTTTGAGTCAGATATTCTGGCTTCCGATAGAATGTGCAGACATCCACCATTAGTTAAACAAGGAAAGATGACGGTATTCCCTAAATCAGCAGCAAATGTAGAGACTAAAGCAAATTGTCCACCTGCTTCCGAGAACAGTTTTTCCTGAATTCCATTAAGATAATTGAGTAATTGCCTGTGTTCAATAGCCACACCTTTAGCTCTACCAGTTGAGCCAGAAGTGAAGATCGCATAGATTAAATTGTTGGCAGTCGTTGTATTTTCTAGATTATTGTCATCTAATTGAGCTATTTTCTGCCAGTCAGAGTCTAAATAAACTACAGGTATCTCATGCTTGCCTAATTTCTCAACTAGTAGGCGTTGGGTCAATAAAACCTGCGCCTGACTGTCTGCGAGCATGAAACTTAGACGTTCTTGGGGATACTCTGGGTCGAGAGGAACATAAGCACCACCAGCTTTGACAATGCCTAATATGCCGATAATTGTGTCTAGCGATCGCTCCACACACAACCCTACCAGCACATCTGTACCTATACCCAAAGACTTCAAGTAGTGCGCCAATTGATTAGCGCGAGTATTCAACTGGCGGTAGGTAAGTTGTTGATTTTCAAATACCACCGCTACTGCATTTGGTGTATTCTCTACCTGTTCCTCAAACAATTGATGGATACACTTATCTAGCGGATAGTTCGCCTGAGTATTGTTCCACTCAACTAACAGTTGATGTTGTTCAACTTCTGTCAGCAGAGGTAATTTTGAAATTTGCTGCTGTGGGTTAGCAACAATATCTTCCAGCAATGTCTCAAAATGCCTTGCCATGCGCTTGATTGTGATAGCCTCAAACAAGTCAGTATTGTATTGCCAACAGGGTTCGACAACTCCCTTAGCTTCTCTCACCATTAAACTCAAATCTTGGTTTGCACCTCTTTGTCCAAGCAAGTATGGCTCCATCTGAAGCACTTCTTCTTGAATGTGCAATGAATTCTCTTTTGGTTCGCACCAACCTTGAGCTTGCCAAGTAAAACTAACTTGACACAAAGGAGAACGACTAGGATCGCGCTGTTGCTGGAGTTGTTCTGCTAACAAAGAAAAAGGGTAATCTTGATGCTTTTGAGCTTCTCTAACTGTTTTACTGACTTGGGCAAGAAGTTCGCTGAATGTAGCATTTTCCCTGATAGCAACTCGTAAAACGGTCAGGTTGACGAAGTAGCCAACAATCTCTTTAAACTCTTTGCCCCATCGACCTCTCATGGGACTACCTACTAGGATGTCTTGTTGATTGGTGTAGCGATAAAGTAGCACGTAAAATGCTGTGAGCATAATCTGGTAAGGGCTTGTTCCAGAAGCTACAGCTAGATGTTTGAGTTTTTGATTTAGCTGTTCATCTAGCTGTTTAATATAAGAAGCTCCTTGATAAGTTTGTACTGGGGGGCGGTTTTTATCTGGGAGCAAATTCAAAATTGGTAAGTCGCCAGCTAATTGCTTTTCCCAGTATCGCCACTGTTTTTCTCCCTTGGAACTAGAGAGCATTTCTGATTGCCAGTTGACAAAATCTAGATAAGATTTATTGTTGGTAAAAAAATCTTGTGTTTCTGTCTGCTTTTGACTATCTTGCTCAATTTCTTTAGCATACAAAGCTTGAAATTCACTCAGCAGTAAATCAAAAGACCACATATCACCTGCAATGTGGTGCATTGTTAGCAAGAGAATGTGTTCTTCTGCTGAACGAGTAAATAAATTAACCCTCAAAGCTAAATCTTTTTCTAAGTTAAAAGGACGGTCAGTTATAGCAAATATTTTCTCTTTTAATTGGTTTTCATTCCAATTGCTGGCATCTGCTACATCAAGATTAAATTTATGTTGTCGATTAACTTGCTGAACGGGTTTGCCTTCATAAATAGTATATGTGGTTCGGAGAATAGGATAGTGTTCAATAATCTTTTGCCAAACACGATTGACAGCAGCAATATTTAAATATGAATTAATTTTTGCGGTAATAAATATATTATAAGCAACACTCTCTGGAGCAATTTGGTAGATAAACCACATTGCTTCTTGTCCAGAAGAGAGTGGGTAAACTTTTTCTACATTTTTATCCATTATAATTCCTTAAAATCCTGACATTCTTGGCAATAATATACATCATGTGCCGATATAGTCTTTTTAAGTAAAAAATTCCCAATTTACATCAACCTACTTCTTTTAAAAATGTTGTAATTAAAATTAGAATAGTTTTCACTAGTTAAGAAATAGTCTTTCTACAAAGATAATATCATCTAAATATAACAATGCTCCAACTGGGTTGAGATGAATTAACAACTAGCTATCAAAATTGCTTCCCAACAATTTAATCTATTTTTAAAATTTAAATCGCTTGTAACTTCCTACTAGTACTGGTTTTGTATCTAACAATAGGGTGCGCTTAAATATTGCCTCTAAATCTCGAACCCAGAAAAGCTTACTGGTTATAAAAATACTCTTTCAAAATTTCTGGATGAAAGCTATCTGCTACCACGGGCTATTTTACAGTACCAAAAAAGGAATTACCAGGTTCCGAGAGATTTTCACTGGTGTAAAACACCGTCAGGTGATGCAAAATTTCGTCCTTACTCAGAGAACTCTTCCCCTCAATATCGAGCTTTTCAAAAACTTCTGAACCTTCATCAGCGACGAACAATAACTCAAACTCTTGCTGAGATAATCTCCCATCGCGGTCTTTATCTAAGTTAGATACAAGAATCTGAACAAATCCTTGCAAAATTCCCGTTAGTTTTCCTTCGTTGATTATAGCTTCATAACCTTCAGCATATTCATCAAGGTTTACTTTACCATCGCCATCTCTATCAAATCTCTTGATGTTATTCCAAACTCTCAGTTCTATCTCAAGCAATTTTTTACCTTGATCTGATTCAGGTTCTATCCCTATTCGTTGGGCATAGCGTACTGCACCTTCAGTAAAGTCTTCTTCTTCTAAAAATTGGCTATTGTCTCTATCGTACATTCTGAATAGGTTTGCCAATTTGCGTTTTTTAAAATCGCTAACCATTATTTGATTCTCCTATTTTTACATCAGCAAAGCCAAAAAATTAGAACTTATATGGCTCTTTATTTTTTAAGTAGACTCGTTTAATTAAGTTAGACAGTCAAATAAGCCAAGGTAGTATTAGAAACTATAAGTAAATAAACAGTAGGGGTACTACACTTTTTACACCTAAATATCTTCTTATAGCTATGGACAACGTGCAAGGACAGTTAAGACAGTTAAGCAAAAATTTAACTAACCTTCATATAAAAACTTGATTGCTTTATACTAATTTTATAATACCTTTCTTATTAAGTAGTAAGACAAAATTAATTACACAATTTTGACCTGAAACCCTTATCCAGTCTAAAATCTCATGTGTAAATATTTCTGTCCGATTACTTATAAAAATCTTCACTTATTGCTGCTGGACTTGATGGAATTTCCCAAAAACGCAATCCAGGGCCACGTTATGATAATAATAGTTATACAAATCCGCTTCCCTTAGATCGGGTAAAACAGTTACCAACAAACTTATTAGATGCATTACGCTGCCTAAAAGCAAACACAGTTCTTACCCACAGCCTCGGAGAACGTTTAATCACAGCTTATTTAAAATTGAAGCACCAACAGTGGAATGAATATAGTAGCTACATCACTCCCTGGGAACTAGAAAATACATTAGATTGCTAATTATAGCGATTTCAACAGATGAATAATTTTCTTTTTTGTAAGTTTAAAACGAAGAAATGCCACAAGAAGAACCAAAAACTTGAGGGGGCATAAGAACCGTTTTTTTTTGAGAGGATATCTTACTTGAATGCCTCTCCGTGTAATACTTTGACTATTCTTGTCGCCCCCTCAAGTTACGGCAGTTGCATCAAGTGGCCAGCCGTGACGAGGCTGTGGATTGGCTGTTGCAGGGGTTGGGGATTTTGCTAAACCGTATCTGTCATCCTTGCAGGCAAAGCTGTTGGCAGCTGTTGAAAGGGACTACAACTTTGTATAGAGACAGCAAAAGTAAACTTGATTCTTAATACAACAATGTAAGATTAACTCGTTGTATGAAAGCAATCCTGATTATCGTTGGTCTTCTGTGCTTGATCTTAAGAGACGCTGCCTCGTAACGTTTCTACTGTTGGGTGCGAAAGGGGAAATTGCGTATTTCTAGGCATTTACAACCGTGGGAAAAATCCGATTCAAGTCTAATAAAACATCTTCAAATCCAGGAATTGCTAATGACTGATGTGGTAAAGATATCTGCTTGCTGAGATAATTAAATTCACCTTGAGCATTTTGATAGTGTTGGCTGTAACGCTCAAGTTGGCGAACATTTAAGTTGACAATCCAATAATCAGAAATTGCGGCTTCTGCGTAGATTTTTAACTTTGTTGTTTGGTCGTAATCTAGGGTTGAGTCCGAAATTTCAATTACTAAAAAAATATCTTCGGGATAGGGATGATGGGCGAGATAATCTTCATCTTTACCACGTGCGATCGCCGCATCTGGTTCAGGTTCACTTTGATTTGGCAAAGTAATCGGATCTTGTCCGCGAATCACGGCGCGATCGCCCAACAACCGATCCAATTGGCGGCATAAGATAGAACCGCAGACTGTATGAGGTGTACCCTTGGCTACCATCTGAATTAGTTCTCCGCGAATCAACTCGATGCGATCGCTCTCCTTTAGAAATTCCAGTTCAATCAGCCGATGATATTCGTCAATAGTAAATCGTTTTGGTGTGACAACGTTCATGGGACATCATTGATTTAACTGTTATGTACTTTCTAGCTTACCATCGGTATCCATTCGCTGTTGTCCATTTTGTGCCCACTAATTTTTATTGTCAAACGGGTGAGATGCCTTATCCCTGTTGACTGCTTAGATACTGAGATATGCTGTAGTTCAATCTCTAACGAGTTCTTCAAAACTCAAATCGTCGTATTCGTTATACATTTTATTCAACTCCAATTAATCCAAAGTATTCTGCCGAAAGCTCCATCAAGTATTTAAGAGCTAAACAATCGCCGAAGAACCGTGTATATTTGAACACACAATAATTGTGAGTTTTTCGGTGAGTGATCGCTACTTGCTTTCTGTACTCTTTCGGATTACCATATCGAGCTTTCCAGTTTAATTGTCTGGGTAGCCGAGATTTTCTAGTAATAGAGTCACCCCCTTTTCATTTAATTCTTGCCCTGTTAATTCATGCCACTTCTGTTTGATTTCTTGGAAATGCGGTTTTCTTCCTAATTCTATTGCCCATTTTCTAATTTCTTCATACCAGTCAATCTGCTGCTGTGAGGATTGCTGATTATTTTTAGAACTACCAAGAGTGTCATCATTCGGTTTGGAATCTCCGCATTAATCACAGCGCTAGAACTTAAGCGCTCTAATTCAAATGTCATTTTACCTGACTCCCAATGCTACACCAGCATTAACCAACATTAAGAACACACTCGTAAATATCACCCCAGGCATCAGCCCGATAGTGAAAGTTTTTCGATAACCTTCATGGCTTCTTGGGAATAATGCCAATTGGTTTTTATACATTTCTGCCAAAGATTGCAACTGTTTGAGCTTGTGCCGGGAGAACTTTGTATGTAGCCACTTCTGTGCCTTCAAAGTGCCAGCCACCTCAGCCTCATCCAATACTTGCTGTGCTGTAGTGTAAGCAGGTAATGTGTAGCGATCGCGGATTGATGAAGGTAGATTTCCCTCAATTTGGGTAGCATCTCCCACTCTTAAATCTGTTGAAACTATACCGTCATTTTTACTACCAAATAAACCAGGAAGCCATTTACCTAACATTGCTATACGTCTC
>NZ_WBKM01000119.1 GCF_015714725.1 Nostoc sp. WHI | reverse complement strand
GGCAAGAGGCAACGGGAAAGAATGCTCTTTGATCTGTACGGAGTTTTTTCAGAAATCAAATCATAGTCCTATATATCTCACATTTATGTAGTCACAAATTATACTTTTGTAGTGGATTTTATTCAAAATTCACATCAGTAAGAATATAGGGCTATTTATAAAATAACTTTAAAGGAATGATTTAGTTTCTGTAAAGTATGTTATTGTTTTTATTAATTCAATGCTTTAAAGTAGTTAGGTAAATTAGTTATTTAATTAAGATTTTGAAATTAAAAATAACTAAATATAACTGCTTTTCCATCACCTTCTGCTCGTTTAATTACTTTTTCAACTCGCATAAACTCGGATTAAAGGTGGTGTCTTTTCGGTAACGAACTTGTCAACTTTCCTGGGTCAAATAGCATAAAATATATTATCCCGGACGTTGAAACTGGCTATAACATCTATCAAGATACAGAACATAGTCATTAATACCAGCTATGTTGCTGTGGTTATGCTAGATAATCAAACAATTTCGGGTAAAAAAAGCGTTTCTGTTGCCTTAGCTACTCCTAAGTTTTCATCGCTCCAGTGGAATACCATTACTCCAAATCTCTACTATTACAAATGGATTGAATTCACTGGTCAAGCAGTTATTACACTCCAAGACTATTAGACTCGTTTTAACAACGTCATCGACCTATTACCCCAATATCAAGAGTCTAGCGTTGTATAAAATTTTTCTGCGATGTCTACGACGGGCTACGCCTACGCTGTGTACCAAAATCGCCTGTAAATCTAAGGCTTAATCAGGGCAGTATGTGTCGTTTGGTGTCGATTTAGAAAAAAGCATTTAGCGGAGATAGGATAGCTAGCTGCTTAGAAGACGAGAGTTTTTTATTATTTAGTAGGCAACAGAAATTACTGTAACTACACAATCCACAGTACTCACTATGCCCTATGTCTGCTTATTCAATTGATACTGCCTTAGCGGAGTTACAAAGCCTTGTCAATAATTGTGAACAGGCTGTGATGAGGTCTATTGAGGGAAAAAAAATGAGGTCAGATAAATCAGTGTCAATCAACAGAATTAACAGACAATTACAATACAATCCTATAGCTATTGTTGGCATGGCTTCTCTATTGCCTAAAGCTAGAAATTTGCGGGAATATTGGCAAAATATAGTAAATAAAATTGACTGTATTACTGATGTTCCTTCTACTCACTGGAGCGTCGAAGATTATTACGATCCGAATCCTAGAACCACTGAGGATAAAACCTACTGTAAAAGAGGTGGGTTTCTTCCAGAGGTTGATTTTAACCCGATGGAATTCGGCATACCACCCAGCATTTTGGAAGTCACAGATGTATCGCAACTATTAAGTTTAGTGGTTGCGAAAGAAGCGATGGAAGATGCAGGTTATGGCGAAAAACGTGAGTTTAGCCGCGAGACTGTTGGGGTAATTTTAGGCGTGGCGATGGCCAAGCAGTTAGGAATGCCACTTTCTGCAAGGTTGGAATATCCGATTTGGGAAAAAGTTCTTAAAAGCAGTGGTTTATCCGATGAGGATACGCAAAAAATCGTTGATAAAATCAAAAGCGCTTATGTGAAATGGGATGAGAATGCTTTCCCTGGAATGTTAGCTAACGTAGTCGCCGGACGAATTGCCAACCGTCTGAATTTTGGCGGAATGAATTGCGTAGTTGATGCCGCTTGCGCTAGTTCCTTTGGTGCTTTAAAAATGGCAATT
This sequence comes from Nostoc sp. WHI, assembly GCF_015714725.1. Lineage (GTDB taxonomy): Bacteria > Cyanobacteriota > Cyanobacteriia > Cyanobacteriales > Nostocaceae > Nostoc. Next base: position 36,525 of record NZ_WBKM01000119.1, on the reverse strand, counting down.
AGTGAGCTAGTTGAGCATCGTTCTGACATGATGCTGACTGGTGGTGTTGATACCGACAACACCATAATGGCTTACATATCGTTCAGCAAAACACCGGCAGTTTCTCCAAGTGAAAATGTCAAACCTTTCGATGCTAAATCCGATGGGATGATGTTGGGTGAAGGTATCGGGATGATTGTCCTCAAACGCCTGGAAGATGCTGAACGTGACAACGATAAAATCTATGCAGTAATAAAAGGTATTGGTACCTCCAGCGATGGACGTTATAAGAGCATTTATGCTCCTCGTAAAGAAGGACAAATTAAAGCCTTAGAACGTGCTTATGAAGATGCTGGCTTCTCTCCCGCTACTGTTGGTTTGATGGAAGCACATGGCACTGGTACAATGGCTGGAGATCCGACAGAATTCGGTTCTTTAAAAGACTTTTTTGAGGGACATGATTCCAAAAAGCAGCACATCGCTTTAGGTAGTGTAAAATCGCAAATTGGACACACAAAAGCGGCTGCGGGTGCGGCGAGTTTGATTAAAACTGCTTTGGCTTTACATCACAAAGTATTACCGCCCACAATTAACATTACTGAGCCAAACCCTAAACTCAACATTAAAAATTCGGCATTTTATTTGAATACCGAAACTAGACCTTGGATTCGTCCAGAAGGGGAAGCACCAAGACGCGCCGGTGTGAGTTCTTTTGGCTTTGGTGGCACCAACTATCACGTCGTTTTGGAAGAATATGAAGCTGACCAGAACCAGGCTTACCGCTTACACAGTGGTGCTAGTGAAATGCTGTTGTTTGCTCCCACAGTAGACCAATTGTTGAGCAAATCTGAAGAGATTTTAGGTAAGTTGCGTTCACGAAGTGACTCCGCAGGAGTATCGCCTGAAGCAGAAATACACTACGCACAATTAGTCAATGAGTGCAAATCACAACAAATTCCCCTTTCTGCTGCCAGATTTGGGTTTGTAGCTGAGAATCTGGAAGAAGCTTGCAAGTTGTTGCAAACTAGCATTGACTGGCTGAAAAACAAAGGAACAGCAGCATCTTGGGAGCATCCCCAAGGGATTTATTACCGCGCTTCTGGTATGGAGTTGGGTGGAAAAGTTGTCTCTCTATTTTCTGGTCAAGGTTCGCAATACTTGGAGATGGGGCGGGAACTGGTAATGAATTTTCCTTTGATGCGGCGTCTTCATGGCTATATGGATAGCTTGTTAATCAAGGATAATTTACAGCCGTTATCAGAGATAGTTTTCCCTCATCCTGTGTTTGAGGAAGCAGAGAAAAATGCTCAAATTGCTGCCTTACAACGCACAGAATACGCTCAACCAGCCATCGGGGTGTTGAGTGCAGGGATGTACAGCATATTGCAACAAGCTGGGTTTAAATCAGATTTTGTGGCGGGACATAGCTTCGGGGAACTGACAGCGTTGTGGGCTGCGGGAGTTTTGAGTACGGAAGATTACTTGTTCTTGGTGAAAGCTAGGGGTCAAGCAATGGCTGCACCCGAAGACCCGGATCATGATGCGGGTAGTATGTTGGCTGTGAAGGAAGATATCAGCAAAGTGGAAGCAGTGCTGAAGCGTTTTCCCCAAGTTGCGATCGCTAATCAAAATTCTCCAACTCAATTTGTCTTGGCTGGCCCCACCGCAGAAATAGCGAGAGTCAGAGAAGCTTTACACGAGAAAGGATATACAGCTGTATTGTTACCTGTATCAGCCGCTTTCCATACACCGCTAATTGCCTTTGCTCAAAAATCCTTTGCGATCGCAACTAAGTCTGTCAACTTCCAAAGTCCCAAAATCCCTGTTTACAGCAATGTTACGAGTAAGCAGTATCCCAAAGAAGCCCAAGGTATTCAAAAAATCCTGGAAACGCACCTTTCCAACTCAGTGCTGTTTAAACAGGAAATTGAAAATATCTATGCAGCCGGTGGTACTTGTTTTGTGGAATTTGGGCCGAGGAGAATTCTGACCAACTTAGTGAAAGATATCCTTGGCGATCGCCCTCATCTTACCGTATCTCTGAATCCCAGCACTCAAAAGAATAGCGATCGCTCTTTGCGGGAAGCAGTTGTGCAGTTGCGGGTAATTGGTTTGGCTTTGAATAACCTCGATCCTTACCAACTTCCCCAAACTATCCCCCCAATTGAGACGAAGAAGACATTAAATGTACGTTTGAACGGCATAAACTACAGATCCGAAAAAACGAAAAATGCCTTCGCTCTAGCTTTGCAAGATGGGCATAAAGTCACATTACCCACCCCAGAATATTCTGAAGCGGCGCCTTTGTTTACCAGCCCAGGAGTGACTCCACCTCTGGCAGTGATCGAGACTAACGGACATAAAAAAACACCCCTTGTTACCACCCCAGCAATGAATCCTGTGACCCTTTCACAACCAGCCCAGGAATCTAAGATGCAGCCAACACCAGAAAAACTTACAAATTATCAACAACTTTTAGAAAGTTTAGAATATCTGCTGACACAGTTTCAGGAAAATCAAGCCGAGAATTTGCAAGTTCACGGTACTTATCTTAATCATCAAATGGAATACGCCAAAGCGTTTTTCCAACTGATGCAGCAGCAAAATTCTTTGTTGAGTGAAAGTAAATCAACAGAGGAAACTGCCAAAATGAAGCTAATTGTCATGGAAAGCTTAGAGCGCAGCATGATGCAGTTTCATTCCCAACAAGGTGAAACCCTACGCATCCATGAGCAATATCTTCAAGAGCAGCTGGAATATACTAAAAACTTTTTCCAACTCATACAGCAAGAGTATTCTCAAATCATCTCAGGTGAGGGAGTAACTCAACTAACAGAGAAAGTCAGCAATGCGGTAGCACAAACAAGTGTTACTGATTCACCAGTACCGGTTACTACCAAGATAGTAGAAAGTCAGCCTCTACCTGTAATTGAGCCAGTAGCTAAAAATGCCTTAAATGTTACTCAAGAACCTCTCTCGCCCGTTTCCCAGGTGGTAGAGGCTGTAGTTGAAACTATCGACTCCCCAGAACAGACGCGATCAATCGCGTCTCTACTTCCTACTCCCCACTTTCCTATTGTTGAGACAGTCGCGCCACCTCTGTCAGTGGTAGAACCCCAAACCGAGGTTGTAGTCAAAATTAGCTCACCTCCAGTCAACGAACCAGCACCCGTATCTAGTGCAACCATCGACATTGTTGACTTGGATAAAAACCTGTTAGCCATCACCAGCGACAAAACTGGCTACCCAGTCGAGATGCTGGAAATGGATATGGACATGGAGGCGGACTTAGGAATTGACTCGATCAAACGAGTGGAAATCCTGGGGGCGCTACAGGAAATGTACCCCAACCTACCCAAACCCAATTTAGAAGAACTGGCAGAAAAACGCACCATTGGTCAAGTTGTAGAGTATCTGCAATCCCACACTTCCAAAAGTATTTCTGTAGAAATTGCGGTTCACGAAGTACAACAAGTAACTGAGATTTCAATAGAAACTGCACCCGTAGTTGAGGTAGTCACTTCACCAGAACCAAGCGTTGTTGTCGCATTCACCCCAGAACCAGAACCCGCTACAACTGATGAATTTGCAGACTTAGGTCAAACCCTGTTAGCCATCACCAGTGATAAAACTGGCTATCCAGTAGAGATGCTGGAACTAGAAATGGACATGGAAGCCGACTTAGGGATTGACTCGATTAAACGGGTAGAAATCTTAGGGGCGATGCAAGAAATGTACCCCAACTTACCCAAGCCAAATATCGAAGAACTCGGAGAACTCCGCACGATTGGTCAAATAGTCGATTACCTACAGCAGTTGGCTGGAGGTGAAAAAAAAAAGTCTGAACCTGAGTTTGTCCAACAGCAACCGCCGGAATTAGAGCATAATATCCAGCGCCATCCCGTCAAACTCAGAAGCCTACCACAGCCCGATTATTTGGATTTCACGTTACCAGAGGGACACATCGGTTTAATCACCGATGATGGTTCCCTCACCACTTATAAATTAACTGAATCCCTAATCGAGAAAGGCTGGAAGGTAGTAGTTGTCAGCTTCCCCCAATCGCTCATCGCCCAACAAGCGCCCTTACCCACAGGAGTAACCCGCGTCACCTTAGCAAACTTAACTGAAGAACATCTCCAACAACAACTACAAGCGATCGCATCTCACTGTGGAGCGATTGGGGCTTTCATCCATTTACATCCTGTCTTTGTCACAAATCACACCGGGACAATTCCTTATCTTGAACAAGAAAAGGCGATCGTTAAGCACATATTTTTGATGGCGAAACACCTCAAACCCTCTCTAAACGAAGCTGCGCGTCATGGACGTAGTTGTTTCTGCACAGTTGCTCACCTTGATGGAGCTTTCGGGTTAGAGTATAAAGTCAACTTTGGTGCGATCGGCGCTGGTTTATTTGGATTAACCAAAACTCTGAGATGGGAATGGCCAAAAGTTTTCACTCGTGCGATCGACCTAAGTCCCAGACTTGACGCTAAACAGTCAGTACAAAACATCATTGCCGAGCTTGACGATCCGAATCTTTATATTAGTGAAGTTGGCTACGGCTCACAAGGACGAGTCACCATTATTGCCGATTAAAAAGCAGATTAACGCCGTGTGCAACTTTCTCTCGAACCTAACCCCCAACCCCTTCCCTTGTAGGGAAGGGGAGTAAGAATCAAAGCCTCTCTCCCTGTGGGGGAGAGGTTTGGAGAGGGGGTTTCAAGAATCAGTTAGTTGTACATCAAAAAACACAATTTATCCAGATATTCACGAGGATTTATGATACAAACAGCCCCATCATCTGTCTTTGTCGTGAGCGGCGGTGCAAAAGGGATTACGGCTGAGTGTACTATCAGATTAGCACAGCAGCAACCCGGCAAATTCATCCTCCTTGGTCGCTCCGAACTATTAGAAACCGAGCCAGATTATGCTCAAAACTCTGATGAATCCGCATTGAAAAAATGCATCATGGAAAATCTTCTTTCTCAAGGAGAGAAGCCCACACCCATGAATGTGCAAAAAATATATAACAAAATTACCTCCAGCCGCGAAATTAAAAAGACTTTAGCAGCAATTGAAAAAACCGGAGCCAAAGCAGAATATATCAGCGTCGATGTTACAGATACGGAAGCTTTAAAAGAAAAACTTGCCAATGCTGTGCAACATCTTGGCCCAATTACAGGAATCATCCACGGCGCTGGAAACTTAGCTGATAAGTTAATTGAAAAGAAAACAGAAGAGGATTTTGAAAAAGTTTACACCGCCAAAGTTCAAGGCTTAGAAAACCTGTTGGCTTGCGTTAATCCTAATGAACTTCAGCATTTAGTTTTGTTTTCTTCCGTAACAGGATTTTACGGAAATCCTGGACAATCTGATTATGCGATCGCTAATGAAATTCTGAACAAATCAGCCCATATATTTAAGCAAAGTTATCCTTCATGTCATGTAGTTGCTATCAACTGGGGCGCTTGGGACAGTGGGATGGTGACAACAGAATTAAAGAAGATTTTTCAAGAGCGAAAAATTGAAATAATTCCCATTGCAGTTGGGGCGCAAATGCTCGTTAAAGAAATGGGTAATACCAATCATGCAACTACACAAGTTGTCATTGGTAGCCCACTTGTTCCACTGGCGACAGAGTTAGATTCAGAACTACGAATCCATCGTATTCGTCGCCAAATGACATTAGAGGCTAATCCATTTTTACACGATCATACTATTGCTGGTTATCCAGTTTTACCAGCAACTTGTGCAATGACCTGGATTATCAATGCCTGTGAACAACAATATCCAGGTTATAGATTGTTCAATTATCAAGATTTCAAAGTTTTGAAAGGGATTACTTTTAATGAAACATTGGCTAAAGAACATATTTTAGAAATAGAAGAAGTTTCCAAAGTTAACCTTGAAAGAATCGAACTTAAAGCCAAAATTTCGAGTAAAAACCCAGAAGGGAGAATCCATTTTCATTTTAGCGCTCAACTCAATCTCCAGCGAGAAATCCCAGTTGTACCAACTTATGAATCTCTCAATCTCGAACAAGACAATATCATCACCGCTACAGGAAAAGATTTTTACCAAAATGGGGGAGCCACATTATTTCATGGCCCCGCTTTTCAAGAAATCAAAAGAGTTTTAAACATCAGCCCTGAAAAAATTACTACAGAATGTCTGTGGCCAGAACTCAGCGCAAAACAACAAGGACAATTCCCCGTCCAATGGGTAAATCCTTACACAACAGACTTGAGTATGCACGCCTTATGGGTTTGGACACAACACTTTCATCAAGAAGGTTGTTTACCTGGAAAAGTCGAAAAATTTGAACAGTTTGCAATGATACCTCATAACGAAACTTTTTACGTTTCTTGTGAAGTTAAATCCAAGACACCAAGTAGTGCGATCGCTAACTTCATCATACACGATCGCCAAGGTAAAATCTATTCACGAATGCTCAATGCCCACGCCATTATTTGGTCAATGAAACTACTCCGAAGCTAGGAGTCTATCAAGTTGAAAGTTCGTAGTAAGGACTTAAGTCCTTCTTTTATAAGCACTAAAGTGCTTACTACAAACAAAAATAGTAGTAATTTTACGATTGCTATAACTTGCCTCGTTCAAAGTTTGGGGAACAGCGTAAATCCTGCCTTTTAATTATCTCTTGCCTAATACCCAAACTCGGAGCATATCAGCAGTGGAAAAAATAGCCATCATCGGATTATCATGCCTATTCCCCGATGCTAAAAACCCTGAAGAATACTGGCAAAATCTTGTTAGTCAAAAAGATTCCACATCCTCTGCAACCGTCGAAGAAATCGGGGTAGATCCGACAATCTTTCACAATCCAGTCAAAGGTACACCAGACAAAACCTATTCCCTCAAAGGCGGATACATCCGCAACTTTAAATTTAATCCATCTGAATACAATCTACCATCAGAATTACTTGCTGGTTTAGATAACACCTTCAAATGGTCATTATATGCGGCTAAACAAGCAATTGTACATGGTGGTTATTGGGGTAATCAAACTGTTCTTGCAAAATGTGGCGTAATTTTAGGTAATTTGTCATTCCCAACAAAATTATCTAATCAATTATTCTCTCCAATTTACCAGCAATCTATTACCCCTGCTGTCAAAGAACTTTTGCAATACGAAGACTTTGATTTAGCTGCCCTCCCAACTGCAACCAAAGCCTCTTTATACAATGCCCTGATATCTGGTTTACCAGCATCTATCATTGCTCAAGCTCTATCTCTATCCCAGATTAATTTATGTCTGGATGCTGCTTGTTCGTCATCATTTTATGCTATTAAATTAGCATCTCATTACTTATGGTCACACAAAGCTGATGTCATGTTAGCTGGAGCTATAAGTTGTGCAGATTCGCTATTTGTGCGGATGTTATTTTCTGGTGTTCAAGGATATCCCGAAAACGGTATCAGCCGCCCCTTAGATAAGTCCTCTAGAGGGCTAATTCCCGCCGATGGTGTTGGGATGGTGATGCTGAAAAGATATTCTGATGCCGTTAGAGATGGTGATAATATTCTCGCCACCATCTGCGGTAATGGACTCTCGAATGATGGCAAAGGTAAACATTTACTCAGTCCTAATCCTAAAGGGCAAATCCTAGCTTTTGAACGAGCCTATAATGAGGCGAAAATTAGTCCAAAAAGCATCGATTATTTAGAGTGCCATGCTACTGGCACATTACTAGGAGATACAACCGAATTCAACTCCATAGAAACATTCTTTGGTCAAAATCAAGCTGCGCCTCTGGTGGGTTCTGCCAAGGCAAATACTGGTCATTTGCTAACTGCTGCTGGCATGGTTGGCTTGACTAAAGTGATTTTGAGTATGTCTCATGGTGTAATTCCAGCAACCATGAATGTTTCGGAACCTTTAGCATCTGAAAATAGTACAATTTCTGCCGACAAAATTGTTAGAACAGCTACAGCATGGCCTAATAATAACGCACCAATCAAACGGGCAGCTATTAGCGCTTTTGGTTTTGGTGGCACTAATTCTCATCTGATTTTAGAACAAGGAACTACAACAGAATCAGTTGAATCAATTCCACCTGTTCCACCTACCAAAGTCGCCATTGTCGGCATGGATGCCTTTTTTGGTAACTGCAATGGTTTAGATGCTTTTGAACGCAGTATTTATGATGGAACACAGCATTTTATTTCCCTACCACTTCAAAGATGGCACGGTATAGAAAATCAAGAAAACTTACTTAAAGAGTACGGTTTAACAGATGGTAAAGCACCAGTAGGGGCATATATCAAAGATTTTGAAATCGATACTTTATCGTGCAAAATTCCACCGAATGAAATCGAAAAGTTAAACCCGCAACAATTATTACTTCTGAAAGTTAGCGATCGCGCCGTAAAGGATGCGAAACTACAGGAGGGCGGTAATGTCGCAGTTATTATCGCTGCCGAGACAGAATTTTCAGTACATCAGCTACAGCAAAGATGGAATCTATCTTGGCAAGTTAAAGACGGTTTACTCAACCAAGGAATTTCTTTACCTGCTGAACATCTGGCGCAACTAGAAACCATTGTCAAAGATAGCATTCACCAACCAGTAGAAATCGGCGAATATGTGAGTCATATCGCCAACGTTATGGCAAGTCGGATTTCTGCTTTGTGGAATTTCACTGGCCCTGCATTTACCATCAGCGCTGGGGAAAATTCTACTTTCAAAGCGTTGGAAGTTGCACAAATGCTACTCGCTACAGGTGAAGTTGATGCGGTGGTTGTGGGTGCAGTAGATTTGGCAGGTGGTGTGGAAAATGTCTTGTTCCGCAGCCAATTTGCACCAATTAATACGGGTGTGAATACGTTAGGTTTTGACCAACAAGCTAATGGCTGGATGGTTGGCGAAGGTGCGGGTGCTGTTGTTCTCAAGCGCTACGAAGCTGCTAAGGAAGATAATGAACGCATCTATGCAGTCATTGATGCTATGAGTTTCGCACAAAGTAATTCTACTTTGAGTGACGCTTTGGTAAAATCTGATGCTTCAGCTATCAGCAATGTCTGCAAACAAGCTTTCGAGATGGCGGAGATTCAACCCACAGAAGTCAACTATGTGGAAGTCTTTGGTAGTGGCGTTCCCCAGGAGGATGAAGCCGAAATCACAGGTTTACTCCAAGCTTATCCGAAAGTGGGCAACGGTTTGCATTGTGCATTGGGCAGCGTTAAAGCCAATATCGGCCACACCTATACAGCATCGGGAATTGCTAGCTTAATCAAAACCGCTCTCTGTCTTTATTACAGGTATATTCCCGCCACACCCAAATGGTCTGGTGTCAAAACACCGCAAGTATGGGAAGGTAGCCCTTTCTATGTGGCAATGGAATCAAGACCTTGGTTTGTCGATAAGGGCGGTACACGCAGAATAGCAGCAATTAATAGCATGGGTATAGATGGCAGTTACGCCCATTTAATCTTATCGGAGGAACCCAGCCAAGAGGAGCGCGACAACAGATATTTGCAACAAATGCCTTTTCATCTGTTTCCTATAGCAGTTAGCGATCGCACCATTATCCCCAATCTTCTAAACAATCTCCAACATACCATAGAAGCGAGTTCTTCTTTATCAGCTACAGCCAGCGAAACATTCGCTACTTTTGAACAGCAATCTGGTGCAAAATACGTCTTATCAATCACAGGACGTAACACAAAAGATTTACTCAAAGAAATTGAATCTGCCCGCAAAGGTGTAAATAATGCTTTTGAAAACGGCACAGATTGGCAAACACCACTAGGTAGTTATTTCACAACGAAACCATTGGGTAAAACTGGAGCAGTTGCTTATGTTTACCCCGCAGCAGTCAATTCTTATATTGGCATCGGTCGCAGTGTCTTCCGTTTATTTCCTAAAGTCTTCGAGGACTTAAAAAGTAACAATCTTTACAACCGCGCTGCCGATGTTGAAAAGTTAGTTTATCCCAGAAGTTTACCCAAATTGACAACTAGGCAACTAGAAACTCTCGAAAAGCAATTGTTAGATGATTCACTGGCAATGTTTGAAAGTGAAATTGCCTTTGCTAGATACATGACGGCAATTTTCCGAGATGATTTTCAAGTCAAGCCGCAATCCGTTTTTGGGTATAGCTTGGGTGAAACTAGCATGATGGTTGCTCAAGGAGTTTGGAGTGATTTTGAGGGCGGAAGTAATACCTTAAATTCATCACCTTTATTTGGCGATAAGTTATCTGGGCCTAAAAATGCTGTACGTGATTATTGGGGATTAACAGATTCACCAAATCCACAAAACAACAATTTTTGGAATACTTATGTTCTCATGGCTACTCCATCACAAATTAGAGAATGTCTGAAACATGAGAATCGTGTCTACTTAACTCAAATCAACACACCAGAAGAAGTATTAATTGCTGGTGATGATGCAGCCTGTAAGCGAGTGATTACAACTTTAGGTTGCAATTCTTTCACTGCTCCTTTCGATCATGTGATACATTGTGAAGCGATGCGATCGCAGTACGAGGAAATCAAAAAGGTAAACACTTTACCATCCCAAAATCTTCCCGGCATTGTTTTTTATTCTGCCGCCGATTATCAACCAGTTGCACTTGAAAGAGATGCGATCGCTCACAATATTGCCAAAGGATTGTGCCAAGAGCTTGATTTTCCGCAATTAGTAAATCGTGTCCACGATGATGGTGTAAAAATCTTTTTAGAAGCGGGTGCAGGTAGTGTGTGTTCACGATGGATTGATAAAATTCTCGGCAACAAAGAACACATTACAGTTTCTCTGAATCGTAGAGGAATGGATGACCATGCTTCGATGGTCAAAGCATTAGCAAAACTACTCAGTCATCAGGTGAATGTGGATTTATCACCACTGTACAGCAAAGCCCAAGAAACTGCTAATCAAAATAAAGCAACATTGAGAATAGTTACCTTGGGTGGAAAATCAATTGTTGCTGCTATTTTAAGCGACAAAAATCGTAAACTTGTTGAAGATTTGATTGGAGATATTAGGAGCGATCGCTTCGCCAACGCCAAGGGCGAACGCTTTAAAAAACAGCATCAAAATATACCTAATATTCAACAATCTGAAATCACAGATTCTCTTAACATTTCTAACGAGATAATCAAAGAAGACATCTTGCCATTCCCGACTCAATCAGAAGAAGTAAAACCGAAAAATATCATTGATAACGGTTTTGAAACGAGAGAACAATTACAATCTTCTGAGTCAAGCGCAATTGGGCAGCAAAATTCTCTTTCTTCGCCACCTGTCATCACTCAAAAAATTAGTAGCATCATCAGCATGTTTGATTTAAATAAGACTCAGTATCAAAAGCTCAATGCTAATAATTCAAAGATAACTAAAGCGCACACTGCTTTTTTACAAGCTAGACAAGATTATAGTCAGCAAATGAGCGAAATCATTCAATTGCAACTAGCTTGCGCCCAAAATTTGCTTAACGACGAATCCTGATAATTCAAAATGTAAACTCCTGTAAATACGGTTTGGATAAGATCCCCCCGCCTACGGCGACCCCCTTAAAAAGGGGGTAAATAAGGAAAATAGCCCTGCTTTTTAAGGGGGGTTGGGGGGATCTTCGAGTGATAAACAAGCTAACTGAACCGTATTAAAACTTTTTCCAAGAGTTTACATCATTCAACATTCAGCTTTTATAATCCATTGCTTGTAATCTGAGGGATAACTGGCGTGACAACCGTAGATACGGTAATGAGTAAACACGATAATGGTCTTAATTTCTCTGCCTGGTCGCATAGCCAAAACCAGGTTTGGAAAGGTTCTTTAGAAACTGTATCTTTTGAACAGGGAGCCATCAAAGATAAATTGATGGTGTTAGATAAACCCTGCTACATCGTGAAAGTTGCCGGAAAAATTGGTGTCACTAATGAAGGGTATTTATCCCCTGGTGATAATAACGCAACAGCACAAGTAGAACTGCTGACATTTGTAGCACCAATCCGTATTCAACAGTTTGGAGATCCGAATTTTCTCTCCTTTTATGGAGTGAAATATGCTTATGTTACCGGCGCAATGGCTGGCGGAATTGCTTCTGAAGAAATGGTCATTGCACTAGGAAAAGAGCAAATTTTGAGTTCCTTTGGTGCAGGTGGCTTAACTCCAGACCGTTTGGAAGTAGCCATAAATCGCATTCAACAAGCTTTACCTCAAGGGCCTTATGCTTTTAATTTAATTCACAGTCCTAACGAACCTGCGATTGAACGCCGGGCTGTGGATTTATATCTCAAATATCAAGTGAGAACAGTAGAAGCATCTGCATTTCTCGACTTGACCCCCAACATTGTTTATTACCGTGTTGCTGGATTGGGGTTGAATAACACCAATCAAATTGAAATCAAAAATAAAGTCATTGCCAAAATTTCTCGCCGAGAAGTTGCTACTAAATTTTTGCAACCAGCACCAGCCAGAATTCTTAAAGAACTTCTTGAACAAGGATTAATTACTGAGTTACAAGCAACTCTTGCAGCCAAAGTTCCGATGGCTGATGATATTACCGTCGAGGCTGATTCTGGTGGTCATACAGATAACCGTCCCTTAGTTTGTTTGTTGCCTTCTATTATTGCCTTGCGGGATGAAATTCAAGCACAATATCATTACCAAATACCCATTAGAATCGGAGTAGCAGGGGGAATTGGGACACCACAATCAGCCTTAGCAGCCTTTATGATGGGTGCTGCTTATATAATGACTGGCTCAATTAATCAATCATGCATTGAATCTGGAGCTTGTGAACATACCAAAAAGTTATTAGCTCAAGCAGAAATGGCTGATGTAATGATGGCTCCAGCCGCAGATATGTTTGAAATGGGAGTTAAACTGCAAGTTCTCAAACGGGGTACGATGTTCCCCATGCGATCGCAAAAATTATTTGAACTCTATCGCGCTTATAATTCCATTGAAGAGATTCCTTTGGCAGAAAGAGAAAAGTTAGAAAAACAAGTTTTTCGCAAAACTATTGCTGAAGTATGGGAAGGAACTGCGGCTTATTTGTCCCAAAAGAATCCTGAGAAATTGGGTAAAGCAGTCAATAATCCTAAACTGAAAATGGCGTTAATTTTTCGCTGGTATCTAGGATTATCTTCTCGTTGGTCTAGTTCTGGCGAAAAAGGTAGAGAAGTCGATTATCAAATTTGGTGTGGCCCAGCAATGGGCGGTTTCAATGACTGGGTACGGGGTTCCTACCTGTCTGAAGCAAATAATCGTCAGGTAGTTGATATTGCTAATCAAATTATGACTGGTGCAGCCTTTTTATATCGTGTCCAAAATTTGAAAATTCAAGGACTGCAAGCTTCCGATTACTACAGTCAGTATCACCCTGTTCGTTCTACATTGTTGGAGATTTAAAAATGACTATAAAACAGTCTTTCACAGCAGACGATATTCAAGTATTTTTGGTATCTAACTTAGCTAAGTTGCTAGGAGTATCAACTGATGAAATAGATGTCAAAGAACATTTAGAAAACTATGGTTTAGATTCAGCCCAAGCAATGATTCTAGTAAGTAACTTAGAAAAGTTGCTAGGATTTCAACCATCACCGTTGCTTCTGTGGCATTACCCAAATATTGAAGCTCTTTCACAGCGTTTAGCTGAAGAAGTACAAGGAGATTCAAAAGTTCAAGATACAGGGGTAACCTCCTCTAATGCCAACACTCCTCCCTCAATTTTAGATTTAGGTGCCGAGGCTGTTCTTGACCCTACAATCCATCCCGGTGCTGCATCTAATTTGCCTGTAGCTGAACCCAAGAAAATCTTTTTAACTGGAGGTACAGGCTTTTTAGGAGCTTTTGTTATCCGGGAGTTGCTACAGGAAACTAATGCGGATATTTATTGTTTAGTGCGTGCTGCTAATGCCGAAGAAGGCAAAAGTAAACTCCAAAATAATCTGCAACAGTATGCAATTTGGCAGGAACAATTCACCTCTAGAATTATTCCTATTGTCGGCGATTTATCTCAGCCTTTGTTAGGTCTTGATTCTGAACAGTTTCAAATCTTAGCTGCCAACATCGATACTATCTATCATAGTGGTGCTTTGTTGAATTATGTCTTTCCCTACTCGGCACTGAAGGCAGCCAATGTTTTAGGAACGCAAGAAGTTTTGAGATTAGCTTGTCAAATTAAAGTCAAGCCTGTACATTACGTTTCTAGCGTTGCTATTTTTGAATCACCGGCTTATGCTGGTAAAGTCGTCAAAGAACAGGATGAATTCAATCATTGGGAAGGTATTTATCTTGGTTACTCTCAAACTAAATGGGTAGCTGAAAAGCTAGTTAAAATTGCCCGCGACCGAGGACTTCCTGTAACTATCTATAGACCGCCTCTGATTTCAGGAGATAGCACAACAGGCATTTGTAACACCCATGACTTTATCAATTTGATGACAAAGGGCTGTCTACAAATGGGAAGTTTCCCTGATGTAGATTATATGTTGGATATGTCTCCTGTGGACTATGTAAGTAAAGCGATCGTTTATCTTTCACGGCAGAAAGAATCCATAGGTAAGGCTTTCAATTTACAACATCCCCAACCTGCTCCTTTAAAAATGCTAATTGAGTGGATACGCTCTTTTGGTTATTCAGTTGAGATGATTCCCTATGAAAAATGGCAATCAGAGTTAATCAATAATGTGTCTTCTGTGGACAATCCTTTGTATACTCTGCGACCCTTTTTACTAGAACGCTGGTCTGATGAGCAACTGACTATTCCTGATTTGTACCTACAAGCTAGAAGACCCCATGTTAGCTGCCAAGATACTCTCATTGCATTAGCAGGTAGTTCTATTGTTTGTCCTCCCATTGACTCTCAATTATTTATGACTTATACGGCCTACTTGATTCAAACTGGCTTCTTAAATATCGCTTAGGAACTCACAACTTGCGTAGGGTGTGTTAAGGATTCTGTAACACAATGCCAGTTGCTACAACAGATAGCGAAGCGTTAGCGAGTCATCGAGCGTCGGGAACCTCTGCAACGCACTGGCTCCCCTACCAAACATTTTGTTTAGTCCATGTTCTTGAAGACTCAGTACTACCTAATAACCAATATTTAAGATGTCAGCTAACAATTCATACATTAATAGCGGCAATATAATTGCCCTATTTTTTTAGGATTAAAAATGTAAATTTTTAGAACTTACACCTTGACATAAACAATTGAGTATACAATGGTTAGTGTCAGCCATAAAAGTTTGATTTTACCCACTATTGTGAGTAATCAAACACGTATACATAGGCTGATGTCTGGCGACAAGCCGCTACGCGTCTACACTAGCAGTCTGAAATAACCGAATTTTTTGGATTCTCAACTTTTACGATGCATAAGTCCTAAATTTATGTTTGGACTGCTATATTAATCAAGCTCAGGGCAATGCCTACGCACCACACAAGCATTTGAAAGAGTAATAACTCAAGACATTTCTCGTCGGTTCAGATATTACGCGTACTTAATTGTAGAACGAGAACTACTGTAAATGCAACGCAGCTTCATCAAGTTGAATTCACCAACATTCTTACATGAACACAACATACCAAAGACAGGGCAAACAAACTGCTCTTATTACTGGGGCAGCCGGTGGAATTGGCTATCAATTAGCGTGTATTTTTGCTGCTCATGATTATAATCTTGTCTTAGTAGATAGAAATGGGCTAAAGCTTGTAGAAATTGCAGTTAAATTTGAAGAAGAATTTGGAAATTTAGTCAAAACTATTGTTAAGGATCTATCTATCTCAACAGCTCCTGAAGAAATTTTTACAGAATTGCAACAAGCCAATATTAAGGTTGATGTGTTAGTAAATAATGCTGGATTTGGTATCTATGGATTATTTCATGAAACAGACCTAGCTACTGAACTAGAAATGTTACAGGTAAATTTGGTGTGTCTCACCCATTTAACTAAGCTATTCGTGAAGGACATGGTAAAGCAAGGTGAGGGAAAAATATTAAACGTTGCCTCAGCTGCCGCCTTTCAACCAGGCCCTTTAATGGCAGTTTATTTTGCTACTAAAGCTTATATATTATCGTTTTCAGAAGCGATCGCTAATGAATTAGAAGGTACAGGTGTCACTGTGACAGTTCTTTGCCCAGGCTCAACCGCATCTGCCTTTCATGAAAGAACCGGGATGGCTGACTCTAAGTTGCTTAAGGGTAAGAAGATGATGGATGCACAAACAGTAGCCGAAATTGGTTTTCGTGCTTTAATGAAGGGCAAAACCATTGTTATTCCCGGTTTGCTCAATAAAATACTTGCGAAAAGCGTCAGATTTGTACCTAGAAATCTGGTGACAAAAATTGTGAGAAATATGCAGGAAGATAAGTAAGGGGCATTGGGCATTGGGGAAGAATAACTAATGACAAATGACAAATGACTAACATCAATACTGCCAACACTTCAAATGCCAGCCAAAATTTGCCACCGCTACAGCAGCAACATAATTGTTAGCAGGTACTAGTTCAAAAAGACTCCAGTCTTCAGTTATCTGTAACTTGGCTGGTTCTGTAGGAGTTAGCGATACTTCAATTTGCTCTAGCTGGGACAGTCCGTCTCCAGTTGCTTTTAAATAAGCTTCCTTACAAGTCCAGTAACGGAAAAATACCTCTTGCTGTTGGTTGGGAGATAGCGATCGCAACATCTCATATTCTCTCGGTAAAAAGAACCGTTTGGCAAGAGCTTCCAAGTCAGACATCGGACGAATATATTCTAGGTCTACACCAATTTGGTGATTAAAATTCACCGCACACAAACCCAATCCTTGCGAGTGAGACAAGTTAAACGCCAGTCCAGTATCAGCAAATGTATCTGCTAATACTGGTTTGCCACGGTGTTGATAATTAAACTGCACTTGTGACGGCTTGATATTCAAATAGTGACCTAATATAGTTCGGAGAATACCGCGACCGACAATAAAATGCTGTCGATGCTGCTGAAAATAAAACCGTTCAGCACGAGCTATTTCGTCACTGGAAAGAGTTTTTCTAAAATGTTGTAACTGTGTTTCTGGTTGATCAAGTTCGATACGCCAGAGATGAATCTCATCCGATAACAAAGTTAAATCTGTTGGTGCAGGTAACCATAGATTATTCATTATAATTCGTAATTCGTAATTGTTATCTTTGCCATTGATTGAGCCAGCGCACTTGACCAATCCATTCAGCAGCTTGTGTTTCTACAAGCAGACAATCTAAAGCAGCTATTAAACTAGATATAGTCCAACTATTTTGGGCAGCTAAAATAATCCCATTATGGTTAGGATTGCTTTGTGCTAGAACTAAAAAATCGCGGATATTGAAAGTAAAAATACACCTTCTTCTAGCAGTAGCCTCTAATAACTGGGTTTTATCAGTTGCATCTAAGGGCATCCAATCTGTGGGAGTTCGGGAACATCATGACCTTGATTAATCAAAGCTAAATGTAAAGCTTTAATTGATGTATCAGCATCTAAATGTAATAGAGCCTTAGACATTGTGAACTGATTCGAGAGCTACTTCAAATGCGATCGCCTCATCGATTTCTTGCTGATGGACAGCATAAAAAGCCAGGGCTGCATTCACCTGAGCCTCACTCAAATCATACTCAGCAGTAATTTGCTCTGCGGATAATCCCCATTGTTGAGATGCGATGGCCAAAGTCTGCACCCGCAAGCCAGTTCCATGCACTATTGGCACTGCTAAACCACTAGCACCCCAACGGGAAGTAAGCTCAGGAAACACAAGATATTTATGATGCTCAGTTAAAATCTCGACCTTTTCAGCTACAGCCGAGACAATAAATTGCTCAAGAGAAATGCCAAGGCTTGCAGCATATCTTTGGGCTTTTTGCCTTAACAGAAGAGGCAAATTAAAAGAGTCAGATGTCATCTATATATTCTTCCTACCTACTGAATAATAACATTTTGCTAAACAAATCCTATCTTAACCTTTGCCATCAAAGGCAATCCTAATATAAGACTCCTTTTTTATTTCTAAATTACGAATTACGAATTACGAATTACGCTGTTGCTCCAACCATTGTAAAACCCGATTCCATGCCCACCAAGGGTCAGAATCTTGTACCTGACGCTGGCACTCTTTGCTACTCAAATAGCCAACATGGCCGCCGTACTGAGTGAGTAACAAATCTATTGCAGGATTGCGATCGCAAGCATCTTGCAATTCCGGTATGATGGCTGGGTCAAAAAGTGGGTCATCGGCAGCATAAATAATCAAAGTCGGTTTCGAGATTTGCGGCAATATTTGTAGAGCGCTGCTGGCTTGGTAATATGCTTCTACAGAAGAAAAACCTAGTTGGTTAATTACCAATTCATTGTCAAAACCCCAGATACTATTCGCCCGTTCAATGGCTGCCGTATCAATGCTTCCAGGATGGGCATCATGTATTTGCCATGCCAGTTTTTTTAAATTTCGGGCAATTCCCGCTTCCAAATATCTACCAAAGGGCTTTGTAACTAGATAAGATAGCGATCGCTCCGAATCCAAACTGGGACAAATCACCATACCTCCGCCAATATCACTATCTTCTAGTCCCAAATCCTCATGTTCTCTAATCACCTCACCAGATACCTTCACCGCCCATAGCGCTAATTGCCCTCCTAAAGAATACCCTGTAAACCAAAATTTTCCCGGACATCCCATTTCCTTAGCAGTAGCGGCGATGCGAACAAAATCTTCTCCTTCATACAAACCATCGGAAGTTAGAGCCGGCGACAATTTTGCGGTTTTGCCGTGGGCACGCCAATCAAATAACACCACAGCGTATCCTTGAGCGTAAGCCTTACGTCCTAGCACTCTCAAAAACCATTCTGTTTCTAACTCTCCTGTAATGCCATAAGTACCGATAATCGTGCTGTGAGCATTTTCAGGGATGGCAACCAAGCCAAAAATTGGCACACCTTGACCACCTGGAAATATTTTTTCGTGATAAGACGGTTCTTGCAATGAAGTAGTAGTTTTCCAGTAACGGCTTCCCCACAAAGCGGTGTATACAGTCATCATCACACCGTTTTGTAAAAACCAAGACGGATTGTAGGGGCGAGCATAGCACATCATAGACTATAAGATTTTGTTTAGTTAAGTCTTGATTTCACAGTCATTTAATCTTAATATTTATGTAAGATTTAAAAACTTTTTCATAATCGATGCAGAAATCTTTGTATCTAGACAAAGCTCTTATTTATCGTTAATCAAGTAGTAATAATTTTTTAAGAATGCCGAGGATTCTTGTCATAGACGATGACCCAGCGATTTCAGAACTAGTTGCCGTCAACTTGGAAATGGCTGGCTACGATGTTAGTCAAGCTGAAGACGGCATTAAAGGTCAAGCGCTGGCTCTCCAGCTACAACCAGACTTGATCATGCTCGATTTGATGTTGCCCAGAGTAGATGGATTTACCGTTTGCCAACGCCTGCGTCGTGACGATCGCACCTCTGAGATTCCCGTGCTAATGTTGACGGCTTTGAGCCAAACTCAGAACAAGGTAGAAGGCTTCAATGCTGGCGCAGACGACTACCTCACCAAGCCTTTTGAACTTGAAGAAATGCTGGCACGGGTGCGGGCACTTTTGCGGCGTACTGACCGCATTCCCCAAGCAGCAAAGCATAGTGAAATTCTTAATTATGGTTCACTGACCCTCGTTCCCGAAAGATTTGAGGCAATTTGGTTCAATGACACAGTGAAATTGACTCATTTGGAATTTGAGCTACTTCACTGCTTGCTTCAACGCCACGGTCAAACAGTTTCCCCCAGCGAAATCCTCAGAGAAGTTTGGGGCTACGATCCTGATGACGACATTGAAACGATTCGAGTCCATATTCGCCACTTAAGAACCAAGTTAGAACCAGATCCCCGCCATCCCCGCTATATCAAGACAGTGTATGGTGCTGGATACTGTCTTGAGTTACCCAGTATACCTCAGGTGAGTGAAGGGGCTTCTGTGACAGTCGTTGAATAGAAATTACCCTAAATTCCCTTAAACTTTGCCATGAGGTGTAGAGACGTTGCATTGCAACATCTCTACAAGCCTCATCGACAGGCAAATCATCTTATCCCAAGGGGATTGATCTAAAGTCAAGACCTTTGCAAAAAGTCAACTGATGATAATAGGACTTACGCAAACAATAGCCGAAACCCTTATTTTCAGTTAGGGGCAATTCATGAATTGCCCCTACAACGTGTAGTTTTGCTTATGCAAATCAAAACTACATTAGCTTACTACGCAGTTTGGGTGTCGTTACTAGATACTTCATCTGGAACAGCTTTTAAGCGGCCGGCTACGCTTCTGCGGATGCGTTCTCTTTTGCGAACACCACCCGCCATTTCATATTCGCTGCTGTCTTTGCCGTATTTAAAGGCAATTCCCAGTAGCATCTGGTCAGAGAGATTATTTAAGGTTTTTTCTAATTCATCAATCTCGCTTTTGTAGGAGTCCACCACGGTAAGAGCAGTATTATACTCATTTATCTTGGTACGTAGTTGAGCCATTAGTTCTATTAAATTAGTTAAGTTGCGTGCATCCCCAAAATCCATGCTTGGGTCAATCGCTCTGAGACTAGCGGATCTCAACACAGCTTTTTCTAGAACGCGGGATGTACGTTTTTGACGAGGCATAAAGGCATTCCTTTGAGAAAGTTCTGGAACTACCTTGTCTTACTAGCTATGCATTCCGGTTCAGCAAAATTAACTAAATAATGTATTTTTTCTAACAAAATTTTCCGACAATTTCGGTAGTGCTTTCAAGCATTGGCGTAAATTACTTATATTTATCTAATGTATAATAGTTATATTTATTACCTGTAAAGTGACTCTACGAGGGGCGAACTATACAGTCACTTTTGAGGAAAGTGGTATTTAGTGTAACGATAACTTTAGCAGTCTTAACAAAAATTGCGACATTAGTCACGACAAGCATGATATTAGTTAAAAAATTGCGACATTAGTCACGACAAGCGTGATGATTAGTCAAAAAATTGCGACGTTAGTCACGACAAGCGTGATATTTAGTCAGAAAATTGCAATCTTGCTAACAACAGCTTGCTTCAACTCAAAAAAGCTTTAATGTAACGCTAATACCAATTTTAAAAAAGAAGGCGACAAATAGACCATCTGTAGAGACGCGATGAATCGCGTCTTTAAAAAGCTATGGTGTACACACAAGTCATCGAATTACCCGAAATCCTTGGAAAACCTCACCCTGTCCTGGCGGACATCCCTCTCCTTACTAAGGAGAGGGACAGGTTTTGCGTAGCATAACCTTTCTTGAGGTTTTAGGAAAGACTTGTGTGTACACGGAAGGATGTGTTGCAATCTTAATTGATCTAAAATAGCAAGTGTTGAGGGACGCGATCGCTAACACACTTAATATACTCCGTCGCAATGGTCATGCTTCTATCACAACTGCTCAAAGATTTCTCTGTCATGATATTGACAAACTTCTTGCCCTTGTGGAATGAAACAGCCCTACTCCCTGCCCCCTATGCCCACTAACCCTTATGCCTGGCTAGATGAATCTCTAGCAACGATTCATCGGGCAGACTGGTATCGTTCAGTACAAACAATCCACGGTCGCCCAGGTGCAACAGTGGTTTTAGCTGGGCAAGAGGTAATTAATTTTGCCAGCAATGATTATTTAGGACTTGCGGGGGATCAGCAGTTAATAGTAGCGGCAACTGCGGCTATTGAAGAATTTGGCACTGGGAGTACTGGTTCTAGATTACTCAGTGGGCATAGAGAATTACACAGGGAGTTAGAGGAGGCGATCGCATCGACCAAACAAACAGAAGATGCCTTGGTGTTCAGTTCCGGGTATCTAGCCAATTTGGGTGCAATTACCGCCCTTGTAGGCAAACGCGATTTAATTTTATCTGACCAGTACAATCATTCCAGTCTGAAAAATGGGGCAATTCTCAGTGGTGCAAAAGTTGTGGAATATCCGCACTGTGATTTGGCAGTCCTGAAAACCCAATTGAATTGGCACAGACAAAACTACCGACGCTGTTTGATTCTTACTGATAGCGTCTTCAGTATGGATGGCGATTTATGTCCAATACCTGCACTCTTGGATCTCGCTGATCAGTTTAACTGTATGCTGCTAGTTGATGAAGCTCATGCCACCGGGGTACTAGGAAAAACTGGGGCTGGGTGTGTCGAGCATTTTGGATGTACGGGAAAGCAGTTAATTCAAATTGGCACTTTGAGTAAAGCTTTGGGAAGTTTAGGCGGATACGTAGCCGGAAGTAATGCTCTAATTGACTTTTTGCGGAACCGTGCACCCAGTTGGATTTACACCACTGGGCTTTCACCTGCTGATACAGCAGCAGCGTTAGCAGCAGTCAAGATAGTGCAACAAGAACCGCAACGCCGTGCCCAATTGTGGAAAAATGTCCATTACTTGAAAAATTTACTGCACCAACAGTTACCTAATCTAAAATTACTGCCTTCAGAATCACCTATATTATGTTTTCAATTGCCCAGTGCTACAGATGCCCTCAAAGCTGGAAAGCAGTTAAGAGATGCTGGCATTTTTGCCCCAGCAATTCGTCCCCCCACAGTGTCCACAAGTCGGATCAGAATATCTTTGATGGCAACTCATGAACCAGCACACATTGACAAATTGGTAGCAGTGCTAAGGAGAGTGCTGAGTAGTGAGTGCTGAGTGCTGAGTGCTGAGTGAAGAGTGCTGAGTGCTGAGTGCTGAGTGCTGAGTGCTGAGTCGAATGGCACTAAGTTAAGATACAGCCCTTGCCCTGACTGGTTCCCAGCCTCTAGGCTGGGAATCCTATTGGGAGGCTCCGCCTCCTCTTTCTTGACGAGAGGCAGAGCCTCTCAGAATACATTCCCAGTCTAAGACTGGGAACGAGGTTACACAAGCCTTTGGGCTTTTCTTAGTACCATTCAGTGCTGAGTCAAGAGTCAAGAGTCAAGAGTCAAGAGTGCTGAGTTGGGAATCTCACTTCTTTACTCAGAACTCGGAACTGTTCTTGCCTCTCACAAAACTGGCAGTTGGTTAAATAATACCCAATAAAAACCAAGCTGTTGGACTACCTGGTTGAATTGTTCAAAATCAACAGGTTTGACGATGTAGCTATTTACCCCAAGCTTGTAACTCTCGATCATATCCCGGTCTTGGGCGGAAGATGTCAGCACCACAACCGGAATCATTTGTGTCTGTGGATCAGACTTGAGTTGCCGTAAAACTTCCAATCCACTCACCTTTGGCAGTTTCAAATCCAGTAAAATGACTTTGGGTTGATTTGTCATGCTACGGTGGGCATAGTCTCCCCGACAAAAGATAAAATCTAAGGCTTCTGCTCCATCTTGGAGCAGTTGAATATGGTTACCAATTCTGTTGTTACGCAATGCCCGGATAGCTAGTTCTGCATCAGCAGGATTATCTTCAACTAACAAAATGGAAATTGATTGGTTGGAAAATGGGGCAGTGGGCTGATCAATGGGTTGGTCAGTCATGGGTTAATTTATTGGGAATGGTGAAGTAAAAAGTCGCGCCTTGATCAACTGCTGCTTCGGCCCAGATACGCCCACTGTGGCGTTGAATAATGCGTTGAACGATCGCCAGTCCAATCCCAGTACCTTCAAACTCTTGTTCGCGGTGCAGACGTTGAAATACCCCAAACAGATTATCGGCATACCGCATATCAAATCCTGCTCCATTATCTCTGATGAAATACACTCCTTCCCCATCCATAACTTCATAACCCACTTCAATGTAGGCAATGGATTTGTGGCGGGTGTACTTGATCGCATTGGACAACAGGTTTATCCAGACTTGTTTGAGCAGGGAAATATCAGCTTGACATCCGGGTAAATCGGCGATCGCAAACTCAATCTGACGATCCACCAAATCTGGAGCCAAATCACTCAGCACCGTTTGAATCACCTCATTTGACAAGACGGGTTGCCGGGACATATCCTTACGATCCAGGCGGGATAAATTCAACAGATCATCGATCAACTCACCCATGCGTTTGGCATTGTCCCGCACAACTTTTAGGTAACGATTGGCTTCTGAATCGAGTTGCTGTCCGTAATCTTCTTGCATTATTCTAGAAAAACCCGCGATCGCCCGTAGGGGTGCCCGCAAATCATGGGAAACAGAGTAAGAAAAAGCCTCCAACGCTTTGTTCGCAGCCTCCAATTGGGCAGTCCTCTGCATTACCCGTTCTTCTAATTCAGCATTGAGTTGGCGGACTTCTGCCTCTACCGCTTTCAGGGCGCTGATGTCGCGCATGATGGTAGAAAAATATTCCAGACTGCCATCTGATGTTTTGTGAGCAATGATCATTTGGGAAACCGGAATTTCTCTGCCATCACTATCCAACAAAGCGGTTTCACCAACCCAGCTCCCATCTTGAATCGCCGCCGGAATGCCTTGATTTTGCACAATCTCTAATGCCCACTGGGGATGGTAGTTGGGGATACTTATCTTAGAAAGGTTTGCATCTAGTGGTATCCCTGCCAGTTTCCTAGCTTGAGCATTATTCCAGAAAACATTACCTTGGGGGGTTGCCATACCAATATGATCAGTGGATGCTTCCAGGATGGCAATCAAGCGATCGCGCTCTTTCTCGGCTTGCTGACGTTCGGCAATTTCATCTCGTAAAGATTCATTCAGTTCTCCCTGGTGCTTCAACAGACGGGCACTGTCAATGGAAATAGCTGCCTGAGTAGAAAGTAGACTGAGGATTTTAATTCGCTCCGGGGTAAATGCGCTGGTGGTAATATTGTTTTCTAAAAGAACAATTCCCGTTAGTTTTCCCTGGTTTAATAGAGGCGCACAAAGAATCGACTTCGATTTGTGCTGAACAATCCAAGGTTCAGATTGAAAGTTGCCGAATTGAGCAGCATTATTGAGGACGACGCTTTCTTGGGTGCGAACTACGTAATTAATCAGGGCAGTTGGCAAGTAAGGAGTGCTGTTTACTGCTGATATTGATTCCAGAGGAATTGATTGCAAAACGGCTACTTTCTCATCACCAATCGACCCCATCGCCTCAATCCGCCATTCGTCTTGTGTTGGCAAAATCAGATAACCTGTTTGCGCCCCGGCATTCTCAATCAAGATGCTCATCAGTTTTGCCAGGAGTTTATCTAAGAGAATTTCACTAGCGATCGCCTGAGAGGCTTTTAACACCGTTTCTAGGTCAAGTGCTTCTAATTTGGTTGAACCCGATTCTGTAATGTCAAGTTTACGTGTTCCGGTTCTTAGCGATCGCAGTTCTAGCAGTTGGGGATATTGCTTCTCTAAATCTTGGACTTTAGCGGTTGCCCCCCACCTTAAATAACCATACTTCGCCTCTTGTAGATAGGCTTTGGCAATCATCATCCGGTTATTTGCCAGATAAAACTTTGCTGCTAGTTCGTTAGCTAAAGCCTCTTCTTGCAGATATTCGTTTTCCCTTGCCAGGGCGATCGCGCGATCGTAGGCATCCATTGCTTCTACCACCTCACCCAATACTCGATGTCGTTCTGCTTCTACCAAGTGCCACTTGTGCAAATAGTTCATCGGAGCATGGTGCGCCCAAAGCTGCATTTTTGCCTGATTTTCTGCTACCTGCTCCAGCAACTCTGACTGTTTTGCGGCATCTGTGTTGGAATACACCGCCAGTTGGGATAAAGAATCGTAAAACCGAAAGATCGCAACCAACGCCGTTCCGGTCATGGCTGGTAAATATTCTTGTGCTAGAACAGCATTGGCGATCGCCTGATTTGCATCGTCAAACAGATAACACAGAAATAATTTATTCAAATAGAAATAGAACAAACCTCCGTGAAAATTGGTTTGTTGCATCTGGGGTAGCCGGATTGCTTGATCATAAGCTTGACCTGATAAAATGCTAGGATCTGCAACTTCCTCAATCAAGTTCAAAACAGTCTGCCAGCAAATCTCCACGAAATGAATGCCAGCTGAGTGCTTGAGGTGTTTCACTGCCTGGGCATAATTGGTCAGGTGTAATTGTAGTTCAGCTAGAGGTTGACCTACCGCAAATGAATAACCACAAAAATGCATGGCAGCGTAGCCAGCAAACTCTAAATCGCCCTGCTCAATACCAACCTGATAGCAATTCTGGAGTGGCTTGAGACTTTCTCTTAGATGTGTCCTCCAAACATTAATCTGGTCGCTAATCGGGAATAAGGTTCTGGCTTCAATGGGTTTAGCATCTAGGCGATCCAGCAAACTTAACGCCAGTTGACCAAATTGATAACCTGCCTCAATCTCAAATACAACTCCACAGAGAATAATCCCATAAGCGGCATAGGCAAAGGGAGCCAACATCATATTTCCGTACTCAACCAGCAAATCTACCATCTTGAGTACAATCAGCAGGAATAGGGGAGGTACTGCCAAATAAGCTGATGCACACATCCTTGCCAAAAGCTGCATTGCCCCCAGCACCTCTGGCTCAGACATCATTGGCAGGTTAACCAAATCTTCAATGGGTCTGTTTGCGAGTTTTGAAACAGTTTTCGAGAGCGCTTGCTGAACATCCTCAAAGGTTGGCTGGCTGGGGAGGTGAACTCTTAATTGCTCAAGTAACTGTAAACCAATCTGAATCGCTTCTAGTAATTTATTTTGAGCGACATAAGTCTGAATTTTGACATCGTATACTTTTAAAGTGGCTAATATGGTTCTTGCTTGATCAATTACCTGTTGGAAGAGTTGCTCTACCTGCTCGAAATTACCGCTCAGATAGGCTGCTTCTGCGGTTGCACTATACAGGGTAAGAGTAAGATCATAGTCTGTTTGCCAGCTATCCGTTGTCAGCAGTTCCATACCAGTTTGCAAATATCGTAAAGCAGCGTCATAAGCGGCTGATGCTTTTGCTTTTTCTCCTGCCATTAGGTTTAACCGAGACAAATTATCCTGCTCGGATTGAGTTTCTCTAAATTTTCTGCCTAGATTCAGTTGGTTAGTGATATCAAAAATCTTGTCTTTTAACTGTTCGGGGGAAGTCATTTGCAACAAGCACTTTCCCACTTGCCAATGAGTCTTTCTTTGCTCGGCTTCCGAAATCAGAGAATAGGCTGCCTGCTGAATGCGATCATGAGCAAATTTATATTCAATGGTGGGGTTGCTAGGAAGTTGCACATCTAACACAACCGCTTTGTGGGCATTGCTCATGGACACAATCAACCCTTCGGCGATCGCCGCTCCCAAAGCCTGTGCCGTTTCTTGCTGGGATAGTTCAGCAGCAAATGCCAGCGTTTCCAGATCAAAACAGTTGCCAATACAGGCAGATAGCTGCAATACTTGTTGCGTCTGCTCATTGAGCTTTTGAATCTTACCTGCCATCAAATCCACAATATTATCAGTAATCCCCCGATTCTGAATTTGCTCTATCGACCATTGCCATTTCTTTGTTGGGCAATCAAATTCCAGTAGCTTTTCAGTGTAGAGAGATTTCAAAAATTCATTCATGAAAAAGGGATTGCCACCAGTTTTTTGTTGTACCAAATCAGCTAAAGGCAGGGAATCCTCTGGTTGGCAGTGTAATGTATCAGCAATCAATTGATTGATATTAGGTAGGCTCAATTGAGAGAGAAAAAGTTGGTTTACCACTCCTCCACCCTGCCGGATTTCCTCTACCATTTGGATTAAAGGATGGGCTGCATTGACCTCGTTATCCCGGTATGCCCCCATCAACAACAAAGATTGCCCCTCAGTGGTAGCTAGCAGTTGGATCAGCTTCAGAGAGGCATTATCTGCCCACTGAAGATCATCCAAAAAGATCACTAGCGGATGTTGTGGCTGGGTAAAGACGCGAATAAAATTTTGGAAGACTTGGTTAAAGCGATTTTGGGCTTCCGTCGGCGGTAGAACAGGTACATCTGGTTGATTGCCCACAATCAATTCCAATGCTGGAATTAGCTGCGTAATCACCCGACTGTTTGAAGCGAGGGCAGTTAAGAGGTTATCTCGCCACTGACACAACTGCACTTCGTCTTCGGTCAATAATTGTTTGATGAGTGATCCAAAGGCTTGGGCGATCGCAAAGTAAGGGATATTACGCTGATACTGGTCAAATTTACCCGAAACAAAGTAGCCCCGTTGTTGTGTAATCGGCCGATAAATTTCCTGCACCAAAACTGACTTGCCAATGCCGGAGTATCCTGCTATTAGCATCAGTTCAACTTGAGAAGATGCTATTCTAGCGATCGCCTGTAGTAATATCTCAACCTCCCTTTCTCTTCCATAGAGTTTTTCCGGGATATGAAATTTATCAGAAATATCCTGTTGCGCTAAAGCAAAAGACTCAATTAGTCCCGAATGTTCTACTTGGATTAGACACTGTTCTAAATCAGTTTTAATTCCCCAGGCACTTTGATAACGTTCTTGTGCTGTTTTCGCTAACAGTTTTAAGACAATTTCTGATACTATTATAGGAATCTCTGGATCGATAACATGGGGTGGAACAGGTTCCAGAGCCAGGTGATAATGAATTAACTCCAAAGCATCACTAGATTCAAAGGGCAACCGATGGGTCAATAGTTGATAAAAGGTAACACCTAGAGAGTAAAAATCAGTTCGGTAGTCCAGAGAACGGTTCATTCTGCCTGTTTGCTCTGGAGAGATGTAAGCCAGTGTTCCCTCTAATACTGTTGGATTTTTGAGAGTTAATGTCTCCCGCGATAAAGCAGTTGAAATCCCAAAGTCAATAATTTTAAGTTGTTGTGTTTCTAGATTTAAAACAATATTGGATGGATTGATGTCCTTATGAATAATATTCTCGGTATGAATTTCGCTTAAACTCTCAGTGATCTGTACGGCTAACTTCAGAAACTCTATTAAGGAAAACCTTCTTGTAGCGATAATTTTCGTTAAAGATTCCCCCCCAAAATCCTCCAGAATGATCACAAAAGTACTTTGATATTGCTGCAAGCCGTAAGCCTGGATAACACCTTTTAATGATAAACTGTGCGTAATTTCGTATTCGAGCTTATAACGCGTGATTTCCTCTGGTGTGGGGTAGTCTTCCTTCAAAATCTTGAAGATTACAGGTAAATTATCTCGTTTACGAATTCCCCGATAGACTCGTGAAGTAGCACTTTCATGGATTTTTATCCAGATTTTATATTCA
This sequence comes from Nostoc sp. WHI, assembly GCF_015714725.1. Classification (GTDB taxonomy): domain Bacteria; phylum Cyanobacteriota; class Cyanobacteriia; order Cyanobacteriales; family Nostocaceae; genus Nostoc. The sequence continues at coordinate 7,423 of NZ_WBKM01000119.1, read as the reverse complement.
GGAATTTTTAGCATGGTTCAACCGCCTTCGATTGCTACACTGAGGGGTAAACTATGGTTGCCTCACAAAGACAAAGCCGACTATACAATAGTCTAACCCCTGATTAATTCATTAAAGATCCTATTTCTGATTTCTCCCTTGAACGCAGATAAGGCTAAGATTAGCCAGCCACTTGAACGGCCGTTAATTGCCCCAGTTTACAAATAATTGGTGTTGTTTAGGATGAAAATGTGGCGGATTAACTCAAAAGCCACCAAGGAGATTATAAGGTATGAATGAACCCTTGAACGTCCTGATGGTTGAAGATTCAGAAACCGATGCCATGTTAGTTCTCTATGAACTGCGTCGCGGTGGTTTCAATCCAATCTGGCAGCGTGTCCAAACGGCTCAAGAGCTACACACAGCCCTCAATAGCCGTACCTGGGATGTGATCATTTCAGATTACCGATTGCCTGGATTCAATGCTCCTACGGCTCTGGAAATAGCCAAGCAGAGTCACAAAGATATTCCTTTCATTCTCGTTTCTGGCACAATTGGCGAAGTATCTGCTGTGGAAATGATGAAAGCGGGTGCTCATGATTATGTAATGAAAGACAACTTAAGCCGATTGCCAATGGCAGTGCGTCGAGAACTTCGGGATGCTCAAGTGCGGGCAGAGCGCAAACAAGCTCAAAATCTGCTTCAAACGTTAGCGTCTAATATACCGGGAATGATTTACAGCTTTGTACATTATTTTAATGGTTCTGTTGTCTTTGAATACATCAGTTTAGGCTGTTTAGACCTTCTAGAATTAGCACCAGATGAAATTTTAGCAAATGCCGCTCTTTGTTTAGCACAAATTCATATTGATGACCGGACAAGATTTTATGTGGCTGCTAAAGAAAGCGCTCAAACTTTAAAGCCATTCTCTGATGAGTGGCGATTAATTACACCCTCTGGTAAACTCAAGTGGGTACAGACAAGCGCTCGTTTAGAGTGTCGAGAAAACGGGGATATTGTCTGGCATGGTGTTTTATTAGATGTGAGCGATCGCAAACAAGCACAAGAACTGATAATTCACAATGCCTTGCACGATCCCTTGACAGGTTTACCGAATCGGATACTTTTGGTGGAACGGCTGGAACTAGCTATTAGCCGAGCCAAACGAGTAGAAACCTATCGTTATGCCGTCTTGTTTCTAGACTTAGATCGGTTCAAAGTGATCAATGACAGCTTAGGACACTTAGCTGGAGATCAACTACTAAAGATCATTGCTCAAAAGCTAAAAACTCATCTGCGGGACGTTGATTTAGTCGCCCGAATCGGTGGTGACGAATTCGTAATTATGCTGGAAGATATTTCTGGTATTGAAAAAGTAATTCAAATTACTGAGCGGATACTCACAGATTTTCAAACACCATTGATCCTTAATGATTCGGAAGTGGTTATCAGTACGAGCATCGGTATTGTCTTAGGAACAAAGGATTATTCTGAAGCCTCCGATTTACTTCGAGATGCCGATATTGCCATGTATCGAGCCAAAGCTCAAGATAGAAGTTCGTACAAAATTTTTAATATAAAAATGCACACCCAAGCTGTAAATAGACTAACTCTAGAAACCGATATCCGTAAAGCTATCGAACGACAAGAGTTCGTTATATATTACCAGCCCATTGTTGACATCCTTAGCAATGCCTACGACGAGCAAAACCAAGGCATTACCTGGGAGTCTCAGCTACAACCAATCCGGCTGATTGGATTTGAGGCATTGGCGCGCTGGAAACACCCAACTCGCGGGTTTATTCTGCCGGATGAATTTATTCCCATCGCCGAAGAAACGGGACTGATTGTGCAAATTGATCGCTGGATGTTCTACACAGCTTGTCAACAACTGGCAAACTGGAAAACCAAGTTTGCTAATCACTTACCGCTCAAGATGAGTATTAACCTCTCAGCTCAAGATATTCGCCAAGTTAGCTTACTTGAAGACATCGATCAAACCCTAGCCAAAACAGGTTTAGAAGGCGATTCTATAGCCCTAGAAATTACCGAAAGTATGTTAATTGAAAATATCAGTAATGCAATTGATTTATTAACCCAATTAAAGGCTAGAAAGATTCAAATCACCATTGATGACTTTGGTAGTGGTTATTCATCGCTCAATTATCTCCATCGTTTACCTGCTGATAATTTGAAGATTGATCGCTCCTTTGTAAGTCAGATGCAGGAAGGAAATCGTAATTATCAGGTCGTTAGTACTATTATTGCTTTGAGCAATCAACTCGGATTAGCCGTTATTGCAGAAGGTATCGAAACACCACAGCAACTTTACTGGTTACAGCAACTTGGATGCGAATTGGGTCAAGGTTATCTGTTCTCTAAACCTCTAAGCCAGGAGACAGCAGAAGGACTTTTAGCAAGTAAAACTTTGTATTTGTCCTCTGATTAATCCAGCTAACTGCTGAACAACTTACATTTAGTATTTTATTTTAACAAAACGCTATTATTCATCTCAAAGTATCAAGCTCAACTTTTAATTGGTATATCAGATAAATAACAAATTAACCTCTGACAAAAGAGGTTTTTTATAACTAAACAAAAATCTATCTGGAGATAAGTTACTAAAATTTACAAACTAGCTTAGGGTATGTACAGCCTCTGCAATGAGTATTGGTTGTTCCAAAACATTTTCATGCCCCATATTTATCATTCCCCATTTCTGCGTTATGGCTTTGCTGTATTAATTGTTGCACTAGCACTAGGGTTGATGTTAGCAATAGACCCTTGGCTAGGCATGAGCAAAACTCCTTTCCTGTTATTCTTTAGCGCTGTAATGGTGAGTGCCTGGTATGGTGGTTTTAAATCAGGACTGTTAGCAACCTTCTTGTCTGCGGTACTGAGCGATTACTTCTTTCTTTTGCCAACCTATGATCTGAGTTTTGACTTCTCCAATGTTGTGCAAATTGGGTTGTTTGGATTACAGGGATTGCTATTCAGTATTCTATGTGAGGCATTAAAAACTGCTAAAACACGGGTTGATGTGAATCTACAGTACCTAAAAGCGAGTGAGGAAAGATTTCGATTAGCCCTAAGCAGTTCAGATATCGTAGTCTTTCAGCAAGATCGAGATTTGCAGTATCAGTGGGTTCATAATTCTCAGGGTGCAAAAACTGCTGAGGAAACGCTGGGTAAGTCCGACTATGAGTTATTTCCAGCCTTAGTAGCAGAGCAATTGACGGCAATTAAGCAGACAGTGCTGGAAAGAGGTGTTTCAACTCGTGAAGAGATTTGTCTGACGGTGTGTGGAGAAGTCCGTTACTATGATTTGCTGGTTGAACCGCTAAAGGATGTAGACAATAGCATTCAAGGTATTACCTGTGTCGGTGTGAATATTACTGAGCGCAAACAGGCTGAGGAAAGACTCCGCTATCTCGCCCAAATTAGTAGTCTACTCTCTACTTCGCTAGATTATGAACAAACCTTAGAACAAATTGCTAAAATCTCAGTTCCCCAGCTAGCTGATTGGTGTACCGTTGATATTTTGAATGAAGATGGTTCCATTCGCCGCTTACCGATCGCTCATGCAGATCCTACTAAAGGAGAGTGGGCGCGTCAACTTCAGCACTATGTACCAGATTTCAAAGATGCGAATGCAATTACTAGGGTACTACAAACCGGGCAAAGCGAATTAATCCCAGAGATATCTGACTCGTTCTTAGCAGCGATGACTCAGAATCAAGAACACTTAGATATTGTTCGGCAATTGGGGATCAAGTCTGCGATGATTGTGCCTTTAATAGCACGAGGGCAAGTACTCGGCTGCATCAGCTTTGTCACCGCCGAATCAAACCGTCGCTACGATCGCTCTGACCTGACTTTAGCAAATGATGTTGCCTATCGGGCTGCCTTCGCGGTGGAAAATGCCCGACTTTATCGAGATATCCACCAAGCTTTAGTACATTATGCCGAATCGCTGTCTCTTTTAGATGCTCTGTTCGCAGGCGCTCCCGTGGCTGTCGGCTTTTTGGATCGGGAACTGAGATATATCCGAATTAATCAAGTTTTTGCTGACATTAACGGTTTAACCATCGATGAGCATCTCGGACGCAAGTTTGGGGAAGTGTTCCCAAAAATGATGGCTGAATTTGAGCTACAGTTACAGCGTGTGTTGGATACTGGAGAACCCCTGCTAAATGTGGAAATTAGCGGTGAGACAAGAGGAGAACCTGAACATTACGGCTACTGGCTGGGCAACTATTACCCAGTCAACAACAATATGGACGAAACGGTGGGAATTGGGATTATTCTCGCAGATGTGACAGTAGCGAAGCAAACAGAAGTTGCGTTGCGCGAAAGCGAAGAAAGATTCCGGGCAATGTTCAACCAAGCGGCTGTAGGCATTACTCTGATAACGTTTGATGGACAATTTCTGCAAATTAATCCTGCCCTGTGCGACATTACTGGGTACAGCTATGAAGAGTTAATCCAGATGAACTTTCAAGAAATTAGCCACCCTGACGACTTGCAAGTTAATTGGGAAAATGCTCGGCGAGTTTTAGCACGAGAAATTAGTGGTTATTCCATAGAGAAGCGCTACATCCGCAAAGATGCTTCCATCGTTTGGGTAAACCTGACTTTATCAGCAGTTTGGGATGCTAACGGACAAGCAAAGTATGCCGTGGGTATTATCGAGGATATTAGCGAACGCAAACGAGTTGAAACGACACAACAGTTTTTAGTCGAAGCCAGTACCTTACTCGCTGCATCATTAGATTATGAAATTGCCTTGGAAAATGTGGCTAATCTAGCAGTTCCTACCCTGGCTGATTGTTGTATTGTAGATGTTTTCCGGGAAGATTGGTCAAGTAAACAAATTGCGATCGCTACTGCCGATCCCGCAAAACAAAATATCTTAGAGGAAATTCAACGGCATTATCCACCCAAAAGCAGAGCAAAATACCTTGTAGAGCAGCTAAAGTTGGGAATTTCTGTATTTTACCCCGAATTATCTGACTTTCATCTTGTCTACATGGCTCAAGACGAGACACATCTGCAATTGCTGCGAAGCCTGGGTATTCGTTCTCTAATGGTGATTCCAGTCCGTTCCCGTGGGCAATTATTTGGAGCCATCTCTTTTTTTACAGCCGAATCAAATCGGCAGTACAAACAAACAGACTTGGCTTTAGCAGAGGATATTGCTCGTCGGGCTGCGATAGCAATTGACAACGCCAGACTCTACCAGGAGACTCAAGAGGCAAAACAGGCAGCTGAGCAGTCTGTGAATCGCATGGTACTTTTACAAAAGATAACTGCCTCTCTCTCAGAAGCGCTAACTCCCCAACAGGTAGCTGATGTGGTGGTAAACCAAGGTATTGCCGCCTTGTCAGCCACGGCTGGTTCCGTTGTCTTACTTGCTGATGGAAGTACTTTGAAAGTTGTGCAAGCAACTGGCTATCCGCAATCCCTCATAGATGCTTGGGCAAGTTTTCCCATCACTGCTGCTAACCAAATAGCAGAAACAGTCAGAACTAAAAAGCCGATTTTTTTAGAAAATTTAGCAGCCTTGATGGCAAACTATCCCAACTTAGTAGATGCTGTGGCTCTCACCGGGAATAAAGCCTGGGCTTCTATTCCGTTAATCGCAGAAGGCAAAATAATTGGCGCACTGGGATTAAGCTTTATCACTGTCCAAATATTTAACAAAGAAGACCGGGATTTTATGTTGACACTGGGACAGCAGTGTGCACAAGCGATCGCTCGCGCTCAACTTTACGAAGCAGAAAAGACTGCAAGGGCACAAGCCGAGACAGCCAACCGAATTAAGGATGAATTCCTCGCTGTCCTTTCTCATGAACTCAGAACTCCCTTAAATCCGATTTTAGGGTGGGCAAAGTTGCTCCGAACCCGCAAGTTCGACGAAGCCACTAAAATCCGAGCTTTGGAAACAATCGAGCGGAATGCCCAGTTACAAACCCAACTTATTGGAGATTTACTTGATGTTTCGCGGATTCTACAAGCTAAGGTAAATTTAGAACTCCATGCAGTGGATTTAAAAGTAGCGATCGCATCTGCACTAGAAACGGTGCGTTTAGCAGCAGAAGCCAAGTCAATTGAAATTCAAACGGTGCTGAGTCATGATATCGGCAAAGTTTTAGGCGATGGCGATCGTTTACAACAAGTAATGTGGAATCTGCTCTCCAATGCCGTAAAATTCACGCCTACTGAAGGACGAGTAGAAGTGCGTCTAGAGCAAGTTGGGTTCGATGCCCAAATCCAGGTGATTGATACAGGTAAGGGAATCAACCCGGAATTTTTGCCCTACGTATTTGACTACTTCCGGCAAGCAGATGCAAAAACAACTAGAGTATTTGGCGGATTGGGATTAGGACTGGCAATTGTCCGCCATCTAGTAGAACTTCACGGTGGTACGGTTCATGCAGATAGTCTCGGAGAAGGACAAGGGGCAACCTTTACAGTTAAGCTACCTTTGCTCAAAAGTTCTGAGTTACGAACTCAGAGTACTGAAGCTGAAACTTCTCAACCAGAACTTAGCACTCAAGACTCATTACTTTCGGGAGTGCAAATCCTGCTTGTAGACGATCAAGCTGATGTCCGAGACTTTTTTAGCTTTGCGCTGGAGCAATATGGGGCAACTGTAGCGGCAGTTGAATCGGCAACTGAAGCACTCGAAACATTAGCTCAGTTAAAACCAGATATTCTATTAAGCGATATTGGAATGCCCTTCATGGATGGCTATATGCTGCTGCGCGAGGTGAGAAAATTAGCGCCAGAGGAGGGTGGACAAATTCCCGCGATCGCTTTGACTGCTTATGCTGGAGAAATTGACTACAATCAAGCACTAGCAGCAGGATTTCAAAAACACCTACCAAAACCTGTTGAACCAATCGATTTAGTTACAGCGATCGTCAATCTCATTGGCCATAATCAACAATGAAAACCCCACAGATCAGTTTAACAACACAAGAAAAGAGACCCGCAAAAACAAGAAAACAATCTTTTCTTAGCATGAATATTGGCACTCCTAAAGTACCATTCCGCAAACATGACAAGAAAATACAAGAACATGAGTTGCTTAGTGACTGGGAACACGCCAGTTAATTTGGAACTTTCGTCCAAAATAAAATCAAAGACACCCATTTTGAGTAGCAAAAGCCGAGAAAAAGCCTGAGTCCCTTAGAGGATGTTTGAAAAGTCCTCTTGTCGGTATCAAAAGTTTTAGATCCCTCTAAATCTCCCGATAAATTGGGAGACTTTGATTCCGGTTCCCCCCTTTTTAAGGCTACGGTGTACACACAAGTTATCCAATCACTACCAGTTCTCGAATTACCCCACCCTAACCCTCCCCTTGCAAAGGGGAGGGAACAAGATTTTCCGGTTTCCCCCCTTTACAAGGGGGGATTAAGGGGGGTAATTAGACTTGTGT
>NZ_WBKM01000273.1 GCF_015714725.1 Nostoc sp. WHI | reverse complement strand
GGTAAAGCAGTAGCGAGTGTTTCAATGCTAACAGTTTTAATAGATTGTAATAAATTTATCAGGATTTTTAGTAATAAATATTCTGCACGTCCCAATTCTCGCTTGAGGTTTGTTTCGTAGAATTCAGGTAATATTATCATTAAATAGAGCTTGTTGCGAATGAATGCTCTTTTTGTTTTACCACAAATTGCTACACTCTTTGTAATATAAGCATTCTAGACCATTTTGTCCCCCTGCAAGCTCTACGACTTGAGCAACACGAGAAAATTAACTGCCCAACAGCTTAATTAAAGCTTGATTCGTGACTTAATTGATAGATACATAGGATCAATGACCTAGTGCAGTATGGGTTATTTATCCTAGTTAAAAATAGGACAACTGTACGATGCGTTAACCAAGGCGATCGCTGTACAATCCATTACGTCAATGATTTAAGCAAAACTTTGGCCATGCCTTGCCTCTGCGGTCAAAGCGCACAGGCAAAGAAGGTTATACCCTAATACAGTTCAGTAAAAACGTTGCATTGCATAGAGATGTTGCAATACAACATCTCTACAAATGTTTAGCTGAAAGTACTTGTAAAATCACTACATCCGCGTAATCAATTGAAAAAGAACATGAATAAAATCTGGTCTTGCAATACTTTATTGTTTAGTTCAGTTTTTGCTTGTACATTGCTTGCCACTTCTAATGTTGTTCGCGGTGACGACTTCTCTGTACAAAAAACTATTGCTAATACAGCACGTTGTCAACAAAATGTCACTGGTGCTTACCTGACAACAATCTTTAACCCAGATGGGACAATCGGATCTCGTGGGGTTATAACACTTACCAAAGACGGTAACTTTTTTGTCATTGACTCCAATCAAGGTGGTGTTACCAACGTCTTCAATCCCTTTAGCAATGGACAAGGTGCTTGGAAGTGTAGTAGCAACACTGGGGTCAGCGCCAGATCAATTACCTTTGCTTTTCCAGGAAGTGCCGGCTCTACAGGTAGCATTGCCCGATCTGACTATCAAGCCAGCTTTAACCCTCAAACGCAGACAGTACAAGGAACTATCACACTGCGTTTTTTCAACCTAAATGCTAATCCCTTATTAAATAATGTCCCGCCTATAGGAACATTCAACTTCTCAGGCCAACAAATCAAAGCCAACTAATCCTCATCCCTCTCCTTAGTAAGGAGAGGGACAGGTTTTGCGTAGCATAACCAGGGTGAGGTTTTCTTGAGCCGATAACCCGTAAATTGCGTTGAGAAAGACTTGTGTGTACACAGTAGCCTTATCTACCAGGCTGCACCTTAGTTGCATTAACTTGCATCTTAGTTGCATCGACTCGCACCTTAGTTGCATTAACTCGCATCTTAGTTGCATCGACTCGCACCAATACTTTTGATGCTAGTGATGTTTCACTCTGGAAGATCCCCCAACCCCCTTTGAAAAGAAAGGCTATAGTTTTCTCTTTTTAAAGGGGGTTAGGGGGATCTAACTTAACCCAACTTATTACTTAATAGATACAAAACCATGAAGAAATTCTTTTCAACTCTAACCTTGACAACAGCTACAGCTTTAACCGTTGCACTAACAGGAGGAGCAATAATCAGTGACTCCGTTTTAGGACAAACATCTATTGACTTAGCGACGTTACGTAGCACTGCTGTCTCTAAACACAACACTTATCGAGCTACGCATAAAAGCCCTAACATTACCATCAGTGATTCCCTGAACACCAGCGCTCAAGCTTGGGCTGAAACCGTTGCCAAGAGTGGAAAATTTGCTCACAGTACCAATCGCAACAACGTAGGAGAAAACATATACGCTTCTTACACTACAGAGACTTCGATAGACCCAGCCACCCTTGGTAACGGAGCAGTTTCAGACTGGTACAGCGAAATTAAAGATTATAACTACGCCAGTCCAGGGTTTTCTAGCGATACCGGGCATTTTACTCAGGTGGTTTGGAAAGGCAGTACTGAATTAGGCTGTGGTGCAGCACAAGGCACTGCAACGATTGACGGTAATAAATATAACGCCTTTTATGTGGTTTGTCAGTATGCTACCGCAGGTAATGTGCAAGGGCAGTTTCCTGATAACGTGCTGAAACCTTAGTAATCTGTCAAGTTTAAATTCATCCGCAAGCAAGTTTGTAGTAAGGACTTTAGTCCTTATTTCCTAAGCACTAAAGTCTTTATTACAAACCCTCAAAACATCTGAATTTGTATGGTGCGTTATGGAGATACAGCACATCTTGCTCTCATTTATCACAGTGCATTAGCCAGAAGCATAACGCGCCTTACAAGTAACTGCTCATCTACAACTTAAAACAAAGGAAATAAATCAAATGGCAAATTTCATCGTCACCAACACCAACGACAGCGGCGCAGATTCTTTACGGCAAGCAATTCTCGACGCCAATGCTTTGGCAGGTGCGGATACAATTACCTTTGAGGGCAGTGTGTTTACCGATGCCACCCCCGACACCATTACTCTGACTTCTGGGCAATTAAACATTACTGATGCCCTAACTATCAACGGACTAGGGGCAAGCAACCTGAGCATCAGTGGCAACAATGCCTCCACTGTCTTTAATGTAGATGATGGTAGTAGCAATCAAATTGCCGTCGCAATTAACGAACTGACAATTACGGGTGGAAATAATAATTTTTTAGTTGGTGGCATCTTCAACCAAGAAAACCTGACGCTATCCAACAGCAGTATCTCTAATAATACTGGGTTCTACGGCGGCATCATCAACAATGGCACCCTCAGCCTAACGGGAAGCACTGTCTCTGATAATACTGGGACTGGGAATGGAGGCGCTGGCGGCATTGTTAGCCTTGCCCCCGACGCCTCCGCCACCTTCATCAACAGCACTATCTCTGGCAATACAACGGTAGGACTCGGCGGCGGCATAGGGAGCAATAGTGGTCCAATAACCCTGATCAACAGCACTGTCTCTGACAATACAGCGGCAGGACTCGGCGGCGGCATAGTTGCTGGCGGTATATTAAACCTGACCAACAGCACTGTCTCTGGCAATGCGGCAGGATCAAGCGGCGGCGGCATAGTCAGCGTTAGTACAGTAAACTTGAACAGCAGTACCATTACCAATAACACTGCTAGTAGTGGCGATGGCGGCGGTATATTTGTGCTAGCAGGCACCGTCACCGCCCAAAACACCATCATCGCTGGCAACCTCGATTTGGGAAATGAAGCCCCTGATATTTTTGGCGCGGTGACAGGAAATGCCAACAACCTCATCGGTAGCTTGAGTGGCGCATCTGGCAGCATTGGCACAGGCAGCGACATCACTTTTGCCTCGGCTGGCATTACCAATATTAACCAAGTCATCGGCTCTCTCGCCAACAACGGCGGTGCTACCCAAACTCACGCTATAGTTTCTGGTTCGGCTGCCATCAACGCGGGAGACAATGCCTTTATCCTCTCTGGTGTCACCACCGACCAACGGGGTATCACTCGCACCATTGGCGGTAATGTGGATATTGGCGCTTATGAATCGCCTTTCATCCCTCCTGTTGCGGCTAATGATACTGCTAGCACTGATGAAAATACTGTTGTTAACATCAACGTTTTGGGCAACGACACCGATGCTAATGGCGACAGCCTGAGTGTTACTAAAGTTAATGGCAACAGCGTCACAGTAGGTACACCAATTACTCTAGCTTCTGGTGCGCTGCTGACTCTCAACGCCAATGGCACTTTTGACTATAACCCCAACGGTCAATTTGAGTCTTTGGGTGTGGGAGTCACTGCTAGCGATAGCTTTACTTACACAGCTAGCGATAATGGTAATGGTGGCACCAGCACAGCAACAGTTAACTTAACCATCAACGGCGTTAACGATGCCCCAACTGTAGCAAATATCATTGCAGACCAAACAACCCTAGAAGATGGTTTCTTCAGCTTTACCGTTCCCAGTAACACCTTTGCTGATGTCGATGCTGGTGACAGTTTAACTTATACTACCACCCTCGCTAACGGCAACCCCCTACCTACCTGGTTAACCTTCAACGCCAATACTCAGACCTTCAGCGGCACCCCTGACGACCCAGATAACGGCACAATTAGCATCAAAGTTACCGCAACTGACACCAGCAATGCTACAGCTAACGATACCTTTGACCTAACGGTAACTCCCGTCAACGATGCACCTGTAGCCGGTGATGACTCTGCTAGCGCCAATCAAAATACACCTTTGACTCTGCTATCTACTGATTTGTTAGCAAACGATACCGATGTAGACGGCGGCGCTTTAAGCATCACTGCTGTGAGTAACGGTGTTAACGGTAGTGTCAGCTTAAATGGCAGTGGCAATGTTGTCTTTACTCCCACAACCAACTTCACTGGTAATGGCAGCTTTAACTATACTGTCAGCGATGGCAATGGTGGCACTAACTTGGGGATAGTAACGGTAGCAGTTGGCATCAACCTTAACGGCACTAACAATAACGATAACCTCAACGGCACATCCGGCAACGACATCATTAATGGACTCAACGCTCAAGATACCATCTCCGGCAATGCTGGCAATGATAACCTTGTGGGTAGCAATGGTGACGATTTACTCTATGGCGGTACTGGCAACGATCAACTTTATGGCGGTAATGGTCAAGACACGCTCTATGGTGATGCTGGTAATGACTATCTCGAAGGTGATAACGGTGATGACAAACTCTATGGCGGTGACGGTAACGACAGTCTTATCGGAGGTAACGGTCAAGATTTACTTGTCGGCGGTGCGGGTAACGATTTCCTCAACGGCGGCAAGGGAGATGATAACCTAACTGGCGGTACTGGTAGCGATATCTTTGTGTTGGATAAAGCCGCAGGGCGGGAAACGATTACTGACTTTAGTTTAGGTCAGAGCGATCTTATCGGTTTGTCTGGCTTGAGTTTCAATCAGTTGTCTTTCTCTGGTAATCAGATTAGTTTAGGCAATCAAACTCTAGCGATACTGACTGCGTTTGATACTACAACGCTGACACAAAGCAATTTTATCCCTGTTTAAGTGTATTGGGTGGGCAAATGTTTGCCCACCCGACAAATTGCTTTGTTGCATTGACTCGCAACTTTGATGCATTGACTTGCAACTTTAATGCATCGGCTTGCAACTAAGTTGCATCCACCTGCAACAAGCAAGTTCGTAGTAAGGACTTTAGTCCTTATTTTCTAAGCACTAAAGTGCTTACTACAAACTTTCAAAACATCTGAATTTGTATGGTGCGTTATGGAGATACAGCACATCTTGCTCTCATTTATCACAGTGCATTAGCCAGAAGCATAACGCGCCTTACAAATAACTGCTCATCTACAACTTCAAACAAAGAAAATACTCATGGCAAATTCAGTTTTCAACTTATCTAACCTCAACGGCGCTAACGGCTTTATTCTTAACGGCATCACCGAGCGTGACCAATCAGGCTTCTCTGTCAGCAATGCTGGGGATATCAACGGTGACGGCTTCGACGACGTGATTATCGGGGCATATCGTGCCCTCTCCGATTTTGGGCAGAGCTACGTGGTGTTTGGCAGCAGCAGTGGCTTTAGCCCCACCCTCAATCTCTCCACCCTCAACGGCACTAACGGCTTCGCTATCAACGGCATCGCAGCAGGTGACCAATCAGGCAGAGTTGTCAGCAATGCTGGAGATGTCAACGGTGACGGCTTCGACGACGTGATTATCGGGGCATTCGCTGCCGACCCCAACGGCTCTTTGTCTGGGCAGAGCTACGTGGTGTTTGGCAGCAGCAGTGGCTTTAGCCCAACTTTCGACCTCTCTACCCTCAACGGTACTAACGGCTTCACCATTAACGGTATCGCTACGTTTGACTTGTTAGGTGGTTCTGTCAGCAGTGCCGGAGATGTCAACGGTGACGGCATCGACGACCTGATTATCGGGGCATATGGTGCCGACCCCAACGGCTCTTTTTCAGGGCAGAGCTACGTGGTGTTTGGCAGCACCAGTGGTTTTAGCCCCATTCTCAACCCCTCTACCCTCAACGGCACTAACGGCTTCACCATCAACGGCATCGCTGCAAATAACCAATCTGGCAGATCTGTCAGCAGTGCCGGGGATGTCAACGGTGACGGCTTCGACGACGTGATTATCGGAGCACCTGGTTCTGTGCAGAGCTACGTGGTATTTGGCAGCAGCAGTGGCTTTAGCCCAACTCTCAACCTCTCCACCCTCAACGGCACTAACGGCTTCACCATCAACGGTATCGCAGGTAGCCAATCAGGCTTTTCTGTTAGCAATGCGGGGGATGTCAATGGTGACAACATCGACGACGTGATTATCGGGGCATTCGTTGCCGGCTCTTTGTCTGGGCAGAGCTACGTGGTGTTTGGCAGCAATAGCGGTTTTAGCCCTACCCTCAACCTCTCCACCCTCAACGGCACTAACGGCTTCACTATCAACGGCATCGCTGCGGGTGATAGATCGGGCTTTTCTGTTAGCAATGCGGGGGATGTCAATGATGACAACATCGACGACGTGATTATCGGGGCATTTGGTGCTAACCAGAGCTACGTGGTGTTTGGCAGCAGCAGTGGCTTTAGCCCAACTCTCAACCTCTCCACCCTCAACGGTTCTAACGGTTTCGCTCTTAACGGTGCAAGTTTTACAGGCAGATCTGTCAGCAGTGCTGGGGATGTCAATGGTGACAACATCGACGACCTGATTATCGGGGCAGATTTTTCACGGCAGAGCTACGTGGTGTTTGGCAACCGCGCTCCCGGACTCGACCTCAACGGCTCTAACGGATTGGGGATTGATTTTAGCACTACCTTTACTAGCACTCCCGTCTCCATTGTCGATAGCGACTTCACCCTGACAGACAACAATGCTACTTTGGCGGGTGCTGCGATCGCCATTACTAATCTCTTAGATGGCACATCTGAAAGTCTAGCTGCCACTGCAATCGGTAACATCACCGCTAGTTACAACGCCACCACAGGCATTCTCACCCTCAGCGGCACGGATACAGTTGCCAATTACCAACAAGTCCTTGCCAGCCTGACTTACAACAATACAGCAACTTCTCCCAACACCACTAACCGGACAATTGAGTTTGTTGTCGATGACGGGCAAGCTTTCAGTAACACCAGTGCGGTAGCAACTACCACTTTAAACTTTAATCAAGCACCGATCGCAGTTAATGATGCCCTCAGCACAAATGAAGACACAGTTCTCAACGGGAATGTGCTAATTGCTAATCCTACCACACCCGACAGTGACCCGAACAACGACACTTTAACGGTGACACAGGTGAATGGCAATGCTGCAAGTGTCGGCAACTCCTTGACTTTAACGAATGGTGCAATACTTACTCTCAACAGCAATGGCACTTTTGTCTACAATCCCAACGGTCAATTTGAATCTTTGGCTGCGGCTGCTACTGCCAGCGACAGTTTTACTTATACTATCAGTGATGGTAACGGTGGCACTAGCACAGCAACAGTTAACTTGACCATCAACGGCGTTAACGATGCGCCAACTGTCGCAAATATCATTGCAGACCAAACAACCTTAGAAGATGGTTTCTTCAGCTTTACCGTTCCAACTAATACCTTTGCTGATGTCGATGCTGGTGATAGTTTAACTTATACCGCCACCCTCGCTAACGGCAACCCCCTACCTACTTGGTTAACCTTCGACACCAATACCCGCACCTTCAGCGGCACCCCCGATGACGCAAATAACGGCACAATTAGCATTAAAGTTACCGCAACCGACACCAGCAATGCTACTGCTAACGATACCTTTAACTTAACGGTAACTCCCGTCAACGATGCACCTGTAGCTGGTGATGACTCTGCTAGCGCCAATCAAAATACACCTTTGACTTTGTTGGCTGCTGACTTGTTAGCTAACGATACCGATGTAGACGGCGGCGCTTTAAGCATCACTGCTGTGAGTAATGGTGTTAATGGTACTGTCAGCTTAAATGGCAGTGGCAATGTCGTCTTTACTCCCACAACCAATTTCACTGGCAATGGCAGCTTTAACTATACTGTCAGCGATGGCAATGGTGGCACTAACTTGGGGATAGTAACGGTAGCAGTCGGGGTCAACCTCAACGGCACTAATCAAAACGATAACCTCAACGGTACATCTGGCAACGACATCATTAACGGACTCAACGCGCAAGATACGATTTCCGGCAATGCTGGGAACGATAATCTTGTGGGTAGCAATGGTGAGGATTTACTCTTTGGCGGTACTGGCAACGATCAACTTTATGGCGGTAACGGTCAAGATACGCTCTATGGTGATGCTGGTAATGACTATCTCGAAGGTGATAACGGTGATGACAAACTCTATGGCGGTGACGGTAACGACAGTCTTATCGGAGGTAACGGTCAAGATTTACTTGTCGGCGGTGCGGGTAACGATTTCCTCAACGGCGGCAAGGGAGATGATAACTTAACTGGCGGGACTGGTAGCGATATCTTTGTGTTGGATAAAGCCGCAGGGCGGGAAACGATTACTGACTTTAGTTTAGGTCAGAGCGATCTTATCGGCTTGTCTGGCTTGAGTTTCAATCAGTTGTCTTTCTCTGGTAATCAGATTAGCTTAGGCAATCAAACTCTAGCGATACTGACTGCGTTTGATACTACTACGCTGACACAAAATAACTTTATCTCTGTTTAAGAGTGTTGGGTGGGCAAATGTTTGCTCACCCTACTGAACCTTTGATGCATCGCCCTGCACCTTTGATGC